>NZ_JBHVZA010000010.1:139883-270306 GCF_042880275.1 Streptomyces sp. NPDC058308 | reverse complement strand
CCCGCCGCCCGCTAATAATATCCTCCCCTCGGTATACACGGTCCCCTCCCCCTCAAACCCGCCAACCGCGTGGGCCCCGCCGCCACCCCGGGCCGCGCCCCTCTCTTCTGACTTCTGCGCCTTACGCCCAGGTCAGCAACCGCTTCGGCCGCTCCAGGATCGCCGCCACATCGGCGAGCACCTTGGAGCCGAGCTCCCCGTCCACCAGGCGGTGGTCGAAGGAGAGCGCGAGCGTCGTCACCTGGCGCGGCTTGACCTTGCCCTTGTGGACCCACGGCTGGAGCTTGATCGCGCCGACCGCGAGGATCGCGGACTCGCCGGGGTTGAGGATCGGCGTGCCCGTGTCGACGCCGAAGACGCCGACGTTCGTGATCGTGACCGTGCCGCCCTGCATGTCACCGGGCGCGGTCTTGCCGGACCTGGCCGTGGAGACCAACTCGCCGAGCGACTCGGCCAGTTCGGGCAGGGTCTTGGCGTGCGCGTCCTTGATGTTCGGCACGATCAGACCGCGCGGGGTGGCCGCGGCGATGCCCAGGTTCACGTAGTGCTTCTGGACGATCTCCTGGTTCGCCTCGTCCCAGGCGGCATTGACGTCAGGATTCCGCTTGATCGCCACGAGCAGCGCCTTGGAGATGAGCAGCAGCGGATTGACCCGCAGCCCCTCAAAGGCCCTGTCCTGCTTGAGCTCCTCGACCAGCTTCATCGTGCGCGTCACGTCGATCGTCACGAACTCCGTGACGTGCGGCGCCGTGAACGCCGAGCCGACCATCGCCTGGGCGGTGGCCTTGCGGACGCCCTTGACCGGGATACGGGTCTCGCGGGCGTCGGTGGACACCACGGGGGCGGCGGCCGCCGGAGCGGGGGCCTGGGCCGGCGCCTGCGGGGCGGACACGGCCTCGGCGGCCGGGGCCACCGCCGCGTGTACGTCCTCGCGGGTGATGATCCCGTCGGGCCCCGACGGGACGACCGTCGCCAGGTCGACGCCGAGGTCCTTGGCGAGCTTGCGGACGGGCGGCTTGGCCAGCGGCCTGGCGCCGTTCCCGTTCACCCGCACGTCCTGGGCCACCGCTGACTCGGGTGCCGCGACGGGCGCCGGGGCCTGGGCCGGGGCCTGTGCTGGTGTCTGGGCCGGTGCCTGGGCGTCTCCGGAGCCGGTCTTACGGGCCCGCCGCTTGGTCGAGGACTCGGCGACCCCGTACCCGACGAGCACGGGCTGGCGGCCCTGCGGCGCCTCGGGCTCGTCCTCCGCCTCCGCCTTCGCGGCGGTCGTCGCGGGCGCCGCCTCGGTCGTCTCCGCAGCGGCCGCCGCCGGGGCACTCGCCCCGCCCGACACGTCCACCGCGATGATCACCTGGCCGACATCGACCGTGGTGCCCTCGGGGAAGCGCAGTTCCCGCACCACGCCGTTGAAGGGAATGGGGAGCTCGACCGCGGCCTTGGCCGTCTCGACCTCGCACACGACCTGGCCGTCGGTGACCTCGTCACCCGGCTGCACGTACCACTTGAGGATCTCGGCCTCGGTGAGTCCCTCGCCCACGTCGGGCATCTTGAACTCGGCAAGAGCGGTGTCAGTCATCGTCGTCACGCCCTCCTCCTCAGTACGCCAGCGAGCGGTCGACGGTGTCGAGCACCCGGTCAAGGCCCGGCAGGTACTCCTCCTCCAGGCGCGCCGGCGGGTACGGCGCGTGATAGCCGCCGACCCGCAGCACGGGCGCCTCCAGGTGGTAGAAGCACCGCTCGGTGATGCGCGCCGCGATTTCCGCGCCCGTGCCCAGGAAGACCGGGGCCTCGTGGACGACGACGAGCCGCCGCGTCTTCTCGACCGAGGACTGCACCGTGTCGAAGTCGATCGGCGACATCGAGCGCAGGTCCACGACCTCCAGGGACTTGCCCTCCTCCGCGGCGGCCGCGGCCGCCTCCAGGCAGACCTTCACCATCGGGCCGTACGCGACGAGCGTGAGGTCGCTGCCCTCGCGGGCGACGACGGCCTTGTGCAGGGGGCCGGGGATCGCGTCCTTGTCGACCTCGCCCTTGTCCCAGTAGCGCCGCTTCGGCTCGAAGAAGATCACCGGGTCGTCGCTCTGGATGGCCTGCTGCATCATCCAGTACGCGTCGGCCGAGTTGGAGGGAGAGACCACCTTCAACCCCGCGACGTGCGCGAAGAGCGTCTCGGGCGACTCGCTGTGGTGCTCGACGGCGCCGATGCCGCCGCCGTACGGAATGCGGATGACGACCGGCATCTTGACCTTGCCGAGCGCGCGGGCGTGCATCTTCGCGAGCTGCGTGACGATCTGGTCGTACGCCGGGAAGACGAATCCGTCGAACTGGATCTCCACCACCGGGCGGTAGCCCCGCAGGGCGAGTCCGATGGCCGTGCCGACGATGCCCGACTCGGCGAGCGGGGTGTCGATGATCCGCTCTTCGCCGAAGTCCTTCTGCAGCCCGTCCGTCACGCGGAAGACGCCGCCGAGCTTGCCGACGTCCTCACCCATGATGAGGACCTTGGGGTCGTTCTCCAGCGCGGTGCGCAGCGATTCGTTGATCGCCTTGGCGATGGGAAGCTTCTGGACAGCCATGGTTACTTGTCCTCCCCACCCGCGGGGGCGTCCGCGAACGACGCCTGGTAGGCGGCGAACTGGGCGCGCTCCTCGTCGACCAGCGCGTGCCCGTCGGCATAGACGTTCTCGAAGATCGCCATCAGATCCGGATCCGGCATCGCCCGCACCACCTCTCGCACTCGCTTGCCCAACGCTTCGCTCTCATCGTCGAGTTCCGCGAAAAATCCCTCATCCGCGTGACCTTCGGACTCCAGGAAGGCGCGAAGGCGCAGGATCGGGTCCTTGGCCTCCCAGGCCTCCCGCTCCTCGTCCCTGCGGTACTTGGTGGGGTCGTCGGAGGTGGTGTGCGCGCCCATGCGGTAGGTGAACGCCTCGATCAGCGCCGGGCCCTCGCCCGTACGGGCCCGCTCCAGGGCCCACTTGGTGACGGCGAGCACGGCGAGCACGTCGTTGCCGTCGACCCGCACACCGGGGAAGCCGAAGCCCTGCGCGCGCTGGTAGAGCGGCACGCGGGTCTGCTTCTCGGTGGGCTCGGAGATCGCCCACTGGTTGTTCTGGCAGAAGAACACGACCGGGGAGTTGTAGACCGCGGAGAAGGTGAACGCCTCGGCCACGTCACCCTGGCTGGAGGCACCGTCTCCGAAGTACGCGATCACGGCCGAGTCGGCACCGTCCTTGGCGACGCCCATGGCGTAGCCGGTGGCGTGCAGCGTCTGCGAGCCGATGACGATCGTGTACAGGTGGAAGTTGTTGCTGTTCGGGTCCCAGCCGCCGTTGTTCACGCCGCGGAACATGCCGAGCAGGTTCGTCGGGTCCACCCCGCGGCACCAGGCGACACCGTGCTCGCGGTACGTGGGGAACACGTAGTCGTCGTCCCTGGTGGCCCGGCCGGAGCCGATCTGGGCGGCCTCCTGGCCGAGCAGCGAGGCCCACAGGCCCAGCTCGCCCTGGCGCTGCAGGGCGGTGGCCTCGGCGTCGAAGCGGCGGGTGAGGACCATGTCGCGGTACAGGCCGCGCAGTTCCTCGCTGGTGATGTCCGCGACGTACGCGTCGTACTCGGCGTTCTCGACGCGCTTGCCCTCGGGGGTCAGCAGCTGTACGAGCTCGGGCTCCGTGCTCTTCTGCGGCGCGGCCTTCCTGGCGCTCGCGCGCTTGCCGCCGCCCGTACTGCTGCGGCGCGGTTTGCGCGCGGCGGTGCTCTCCACGGTCACGTGTGCTCCTCCGTCGGTCCGGCCCCCGGGGTTACCGGGATGGCCAGTGCGGCTCGCCCGTCCACAAGCCCGCGCACGGGGTGGGTGCGACTCGGCCGGGAACAGGCGTGACAGGTGCCCCGGCAAGCACCCTGCTCAATGCACGTTACCCAGTACTTCCCATTTCTGTGAAACCCCATCTGACCTGCGAATTTACTCGGAAATCCAAGTACCTGTTTGCTTGGATTACCGAGTAAATCGAGAATGGGAGGAACACGTCCTGGTCACAGCACTGATCACAGCCTGGCAGGGGGCCGGAACACCGGCACGTTATCCCGGCCACCCCGCGCACGGGAAGGGTTCCGCCCGGGCACGGAAAGAGATCGTGTGTGAGACTGGCTCCGTGCGCGAAGACGGAAAAATTACGGTATTTCTCCTCGACGACCATGAAGTGGTCCGGCGTGGGGTCCATGAGCTGCTCTCCGTAGAGTCCGACATCGAGGTGGTCGGCGAGGCGGGCACCGCGGCAGATGCCCTGGTCAGGATCCCTGCGACCCGGCCCGACGTGGCCGTCCTCGACGTACGCCTGCCGGACGGCAGCGGTGTCGAGGTGTGCCGCGAGATCCGCTCGCAGAACGAGGACATCAAATGCCTGATGCTCACCTCGTTCGCCGACGACGAGGCACTTTTCGACGCGATCATGGCCGGTGCCTCCGGTTATGTCCTCAAGGCCATCCGCGGCAATGAGCTCCTCACCGCCGTCCGGGACGTGGCCGCGGGCAAGTCCCTGCTCGACCCCGTCGCCACGGCCCGGGTCCTCGAACGGCTGCGGGACGGCAACAACGCCAAGGGCGACGACCGCCTGGCCAACCTCACCGAGCAGGAGCGGAAGATCCTCGACCTGATCGGCGAGGGCCTGACCAACCGCGTGATCGGCGAGCGCCTGCACCTCGCCGAGAAGACGATCAAGAATTACGTCTCCAGCCTGCTGTCCAAGCTGGGCATGGAGCGACGCTCGCAGGCGGCCGCGTACGTGGCGCGCATGCAGGCGGAGAAGCACTGACACCGCCGTCCGTCGCGGGACGTCGCGGGACAGGGTGCCGCACGGGGGCGGCCGCCGGTGACGTAGCCGTACGGAGGCGCTGCCGCCGGTGACGTACAGGAGCGCCTGACGGTTGAGGGACTTACGTCCTCGGTTTATGGGGGCGGGGTCCCCTTTTCCGACACCTTGTCCATGAACCAAGGTGGGTGTCATGCCCACCGACGAACAGCGCGCCTTCGAACTGCTCAGCCGCACCGACTACGGCCGGGTGGCGACCAGCATGCGCGCGCTGCCCTTCCTCGCGGCGGCCCGTCACATCGTCGTGGACGGCAAGATCCTCCTGCGCATGCACAAGGGATACGGCTACCACCGGGCCTGCATCGGCAGCGTCGTCGCGTACGGCGCGGACAACCTCAACGTCACGAGCGCGCGCGACGCCCAGTGGACCGTCCAGTGCGTCGGCCTCTGCGACCGCGTGGAGCCGACCAACGCGGAGCTGGAGCTCTTCGGCCCCGGGCCGCACTTCGTGGACGGCGACCTCTTCGACCCGGTCTACCTGCGCATTCAGCCGCAGTTCAGCACGGTCCACACCTTGCGGGCGGGATACGACCGCCGGCTGCAGCACATCCTGTAGGCCGTACGGCGCCCCCCGGCGCCGGGTGTCAGAACCCTTCGCCCTCGCCGCCGCCGTTGCCCGCGCCCTCGTCGTCGCCCGGGTCCGTCGGGTCCGTCGTGGGCTCGGTCGGGTCCTGCGTGGGCTGGGTCGGGTCCGTGGTGGGCTGGGTCGGCTCGTTCGTCGGCTGGGTGGGCTCGTTCGTCGGCTGGGTCGGCCGGTTCGTCGGGCCCGTCGGACCGGTCGGCTGGTTCGTCGGCGGGTGGTAGTCCGTCTCGCCGCCGGTGCCCGTGTCCGGGTCCGACGTCTCGTCCGACGTCTCGTCGTCCGCGCTCTTGCTCGGCTCCTTGGACTGCGAGTGCTTCGTCGCGGGAGTCTTCGGCGGGGTCTTGTGGTCCTTCTTGTCGCTCGCGTTCAGCGCGAACGCGACGCCCACCGCGATGGCGATGATCGCCAGCACGACGAAGATCAACACCTTGCCGCGGCCGCCCTTGCCGCCGTGGTGACCACCGTCAAATCCGCCGTCGTCGCCCGGCGGCCGCAGCATGGGGCTCGGGATCTGCGCGGTCCCGGAGTCCGGGTGGGCCATCGCGGTGGTGCCCGCGACGCCCATGGCCGGGGTGCTGCCGCCCTCGTGCATCGCGACGGGCCCGGTGTTCCAGGTGCCCGTGTGGCTGCCCTGCTCGTGCAGCATCTGCAGCCCGTACTGGACGAGGCCGCGCATCTCCTCCGCCGTCTGGAACCGGTCGTCCGGGTCCTTGGCGAGGGAGCGCATGACGAGCCCGTCCAGCTCCGGCGGCGCCGCGTCCGAGACCTCGGACGGCGGCACGGCCTGGTCCTGGACGTGCTGGTAGACCACGGAGAGCGGCGTCTCACCGGTGAACGGGGGCCGCAGCGCGAGGAGTTCGTAGAGGAGGCAGCCGGTCGCGTACAGGTCGGATCGGTGGTCGACGGCCTTGCCGAGCGCCTGCTCGGGCGAGAGGTACTGGGGCGTGCCCATGACCATGCCGGTCTGGGTCATCGTCGACTGCGCGCCGTGCAGGGCGCGCGCGATGCCGAAGTCCATCACCTTCACCGCGCCGGTGTCGGTGATGATCACGTTCGCGGGCTTGATGTCGCGGTGCACGATGCCGTGCTGGTGCGAATAGGCCAGGGCCTCCAGCACACCGGACACGATGATCAGGGCCTGCTCCGGACCCGGCGCCTCCGCGTTGATCAGCAGATCGCGGATCGTCCGGCCCTCGACGATCTCCATGACGATGTACGGGACGACGTTCGGCCCGACGGCGTCTTCACCGGAGTCGTACACCGCCACCACGGCGTGGTGGTTGAGGCCCGCGACGGACTGCGCCTCACGCGTGAAACGGGCCTTGGACACGGGGTCCTCGGCGAGGTCGGAGCGGAGCAGCTTGACCGCGACGGTGCGGCCGAGACGTACGTCCTCGGCCGCGAACACCTCGGCCATGCCGCCCCGGCCGAGTCTGTGGGTCAGCCGGTAACGGCCGTCGCCGACGAGCCCGCCATTGCCCCACAATTCAGGCGCGTCTGACATACCGCCGCCGGACGCCTCGGGGTCGGACGGGCCCTGAGCGCGCTGCGTCTGTGCCATCAGTCCTCGCCGTCGTTTCTGGTCGTGGTACTTGGTGCTGAGTACGTCGCGATACGGGGTACTCCGTCGGGCCACGCTACAGCCTTCGCACCGCCCCCCGGTCCGACGTGGACCGGACATCAAAGCCCCCGCGGGGTCCCGCGCGCAAACTTGTAACGCTTCCGAGACGCTTCTTGCGCGTACGGTCACGGAACGGGCACCGAGCTTGACGCGTCATCCTCCTGGGGCAGACTTGGCCTGGAATAAGCGGTCAATCGATCACCAGCCGCGGAGCCGTCCGGCAACCGCGCCAATGGGGGACGCACGAGATGAGCAGCCAGGACGGCGCACAGGGGCGGTACGCGGGGCGTTCGCTGGCCGGTGGCCGCTACCAACTGCGCGATCTGCTCGGCGAGGGCGGCATGGCGTCGGTGCACCTCGCTTACGACACCGTGCTCGACCGCCAGGTCGCCATCAAGACGCTGCACACCGAGCTCGGCCGCGAGCAGTCCTTCCGCGAGCGCTTCCGCCGCGAGGCCCAGTCGGTGGCGAAGCTCACGCACACCAACATCGTGTCGGTCTTCGACACCGGCGAAGACGAGCTCGACGGCGCGATGATGCCGTACATCGTCATGGAGTACGTCGAGGGCAAGCCGCTCGGCTCCGTGCTCGACGCGTCCGTCGCCCAGTCCGGCGCGATGCCGTCCGACCAGGCGCTGAAGATCACCGCCGATGTGCTCGCGGCCCTGGAGATCAGCCACGAGATGGGCCTGGTCCACCGCGACATCAAGCCCGGCAACGTGATGATGACCAAGCGCAACGTCGTGAAGGTCATGGACTTCGGCATCGCCCGCGCCATGCAGTCAGGCGTCACCTCCATGACCCAGACCGGCATGGTCGTCGGCACCCCGCAGTACCTCTCGCCCGAGCAGGCGCTCGGCCGGGGCGTCGACGCGCGCAGCGACCTCTACTCCGTCGGCATCATGCTGTTCCAGCTGGTGACCGGGCGGCTGCCGTTCGAGGCGGACTCGCCGCTGGCCATCGCGTACGCGCACGTCCAGGAGGAGCCCGTCGCCCCCTCCTCGATCAACCGTTCCCTTCCGCCCGCGGTCGACGCGATCGTCGCCCGCGCGCTCAAGAAGAACCCGAACGAGCGTTTCCCGACCGCCGAGGCCATGCGCGACGAGTGCCTGCGCGTCGCCCAGTCCTTCCAGGCCGCGGCCCCCAGCATCGTGCCGGGCGCGCAGACCGCGAGCGGTGCGGGCGTGGGCGCGGCGGTCTTCCCGCCGGTCGACACGTCACTGCCGCAGAGCGGCCAGGTCCAGACCCCGTACCAGGCGGGCCCCGGGCAGTACGGTCCGTCCACCCCGGCGCCGACGCCCGCGCCCACCCCGGGCTACGGCTACCCGCAGCAGGGCGGCTACCAGACCCCGCCGCCCGTCAACGCGTACGCGCCGCAGCAGGGGGCGCACACCCCGCCGCCGTACAACCTCTCGCCGCAGCCCGCGACGGCGGTCCCGGCCGGTCCGGGCGGTGCAGGCGGCCGCAAGCGGAACATGCCGGTGGTCGTCGGCTCGATCGTCGTCGCGCTGCTCGCCGTCGGCGGCCTGGTCGCCGCCGTCTCGATGAGCGGCGACGGCGAGGACGGCAAGGAGGCCGGCGGCGACAAGTCGAAGCAGCCGGTGGCGGGGCACAAGGGGCCGGATCGCAACATGGTGATGGACACCGAGAAGTGCACGGACCCCGAAGAGGGCTACAACGACGAGAATAAGATCAAGGTCCCTGACTTCACCTTCAAGGACTGGCGCTCGGTCCTCTCCTGCCTGCAGGCGGCCGGCTGGAGCTACGACAAGCGCAAGGTGAATGAGAACGCCTACGGGGAGGACACCGTCATGCGGCAGACCCCCAAGGAGGGCACGGAGGTCGACCCGAAGAACGTCGACATCCAGTTCGACATCTCCACGGGCAATCCGGCCTGAGCGAGGCCTGGCGGCACGCATAGCGAGCCCTGGCGGCACACTTCATAAGGAGGGGGCTCGGTACGCGTGACGCGTACCGAGCCCCCTCTCTGTATGTGCCGGTGTCGGCTCTCTGTATGTGCCGGTGCCGGTGCGGGTCCGCAGGCTAGAGGTACGGGCCTCCCGAGCGCCCGGCGATGCCGCCGCCGCCCTCGTCCTCCTCGTCGCCGCCGACGCCGGGCGGCAGCGCCCGCCGCATCGACTCCAGCTGGGCCCGCGCCGCCATCTGCTGCGCGAACAGCGTCGTCTGGATCCCGTGGAAGAGGCCTTCGAGCCAGCCGACCAACTGGGCCTGCGCGATGCGCAGTTCCGCGTCGCTGGGCGTCGACTCGTCCGTGAAGGGCAGCGAGAGCCGCTCCAGCTCCTCGACGAGCTCAGGGGCGAGGCCGTCCTCCAGCTCCTTGACGGAGCTGGCGTGGATCTCCTTGAGGCGCACCCGGCTCGCCTCGTCGAGAGGAGCCGCCCGCACCTCCTCCAGGAGTTGCTTGATCATGCTGCCGATGCGCATGACCTTGGCCGGCTGTTCGACCATCTCCGTCACCGGGACCTCGCGGGATTCGTCGTCTCCGCCACCACCGAGAGCCATTCCGTCCTGGCCCACGACCAGGACCTGGGGGCTCTCCGGCGACCGTTCGTTCCTCGGCATCTCCATGCCGCCATTCTCTCGCACGCCTGCCTCACACATCGGTGGTGCCCCCTGATGCGCCTGATCCACCCTCAGAGCCTGCCTTTCAACACCCGTCTGCTCAGCCACGGCGCAGCCGCAGGCCGAGGAAGCCGAGGCCGAGGCCGATGAGGAGCAGGCCACCGCCGAGGGGCAGGACGCGCAGGTTCGGGAGCACGGGGCCGGCGGGCGTGCGTTTCGTGGGGTCGGACGCGGTGTCCTGGTGGGTGCCGGGGAGCGGGTCGGGCCTCGGGGGGCGCGGGGGCGGTGTGTAGGGCGCCTGAGGCACCTGTGGCAGGTCCGTGAGCGGCGGCCTGACCTGGCCCGGCCGCTCCCGTCCCTCGCCCGCCCTGCTTCCGGCCCGGGCGGTCTCGTCGACGGTGGCGACCGGACGCCTCGGCGGGGGATGAGCCGCCGCGTACGAGACGAGGCCGGGCACGACCGTCAAGAGGACGGCGAGCAGCGCGCCCGCCACCAGGAGCGCTCGCCGTCCAGCCCGTGAAGCTTCCACCGCGCTGACCCCCTCCCGTCGCCTGGCCGTCGGAATCAAGAGCATCGCTGCGCTGGTGACAAGCCTCACATGACGCCTCATATCCGGCATCTCGACCAGCTGTGCGGCGGAACGGCACCTCGCAAGGTGACAGCGGGAGGGCCGCTCAAGGGGCGCGGGGAACTGCGCGACCTGCGACGACGCCTCCCGCGGCCGCATGCCACCACGCCCCCGCGGCCGAGAGAACACCCGCGAGGGCTGAGCCGGACCTGTTACCGGGTCAGGAGCACCTTGCCGATGTGCCCGCTCTCCTCCAGGACCCGGTGCGCCGCCGAGGCGTCCCGCATCGGCACCGTACGGTCCACGATGGGCCGTACGTGTCCCCCGCCGATCAGCGGCCAGACGTGCTCCCGTACGGCCGCGACGATCGAGGCCTTCTCGGCGGCCGGACGCCCGCGCAGCGAGGTCGCGGTGACGGCGGCCCGCTTCTGGAGGAGCGCGCCGATGTTCAGCTCGCCCTTGGCACCGCCCTGCATACCGATGATCGCGAGGCGGCCGTTGACCGCGAGGGCCCGCACGTTCCGGTCCAGGTACTTCGCGCCCATGTTGTCGAGGATGACGTCCGCGCCCGCGCCCCCGGTGGCCCGCTCGATCTCCTCGACGAAGTCCTGCTCGCGGTAGTTGATGAGGATGTCCGCCCCCAACTCCCGGCAGAACTCCAGCTTCTCCTTGCTGCCCGCCGTCACGGCGACCTTCGCGCCGACCGCCTTGGCCAGCTGGATCGCCATGGTCCCGATGCCGCTCGAACCACCGTGTGCGAGCAGCGTCTCGCCGGGTCGCAGGTGGGAAATCATGAAGACGTTGGACCACACGGTCGAGGTCACCTCGGGCAGCGCGGCCGCCGTGACGAGGTCGACGCCCTCGGGCACGGGCAGCAGCTGGCCGGCCGGCACGACGACCTGTTCCGCGTAGCCGCCGCCGGAGAGCAGCGCGCACACCTCGTCCCCGACCGCCCAGCCGGAGACGCCGGTGCCAAGGGCCGTGATCCGGCCCGCGCACTCCAGGCCGGGGTAGGGGGATGCTCCGGGCGGCGGGTTGTAGAAGCCCTGCCGCTGCAGCAGATCGGCTCGGTTCACGGCACTCGCCACCACCTCGACGAGCACCTCGCCCTCGCCGGGCACGGGATCGGGTACCTCGGCCCATACGAGCGCTTCGGGGCCGCCGGGTTCGGGGATCGTGATCGCATACATGCGGGCGAGGCTACTCGTGTCACGGGTGCGGGGCCGGTCGGGGAACGGCTCACGACACGGGAACGGTCACCCTCGCGGCAACGGCCCTCGTCACGGGAACGGCTCGCGTCACGGGAACGGTCACCGTCGCGGGACCGGTCACCGTCGCGGGACCGGCTCGCGTCAGTTCGGGGGCAGCGGCTTGAGGTCCGGGGTGACGGCAGTGCCCGGTGAGGCGCGGATGATCGTGATCAGCCGGTCCGTCAACTGCAGCTTCCCCACGGCCGGGTCGTCGTACCCGAGCACGCGATGCCCTCGTACGACACTCACGACCAGGTCGTCCGTCTCGCGTACGTTCAGCCCCACCTCGGCCTTTATCACCGGCCGTTCGACCAGATCGAGCCCGCTGCCCTGCTGGATCAGGTCCTCCATGACCATGCCCGCGCTCGGGCTGAGCACGGAGAGGCCGAGCAGCCGCCCGGCCGCGCTCGCGCTGGTGATGACCGCGTCAGCGCCGGACTGCCGGAGCAGCGGCGCGTTCTCCTCCTCGCGCACCGCCGCCACGATCTTCGCCCCGCGGTTCAGCTGCCGTGCGGTGAGGGTGACAAGGACCGCCGTGTCGTCGCGCTGTGTCGCGATGATGATCTGGCGCGCCCGCTGCACCTCCGCGCGGAGCAGCACATCACTGCGCGTCGCGTCGCCGACGACGCCCGCGAAACCCTCGGCCGTGGCGGCGTCGATGACCTTCGCGCTCGGGTCGACCACGACGATCTGGTCCGGCTTCAGGCCGGTGGCACGGACGGTCTGGATCGCGGACCGGCCTTTGGTGCCGAATCCGACGACGACGGTGTGTTCACGCAAGTTGGACCTCCAGCGGGACAGACGCCATTCCTCGCGCGTCCGTTCCGTGAGCACTTCGAGGGTGGTGCCGACCAGGATGATCAGGAAGAGCACGCGCAACGGCGTGACCAGCAGGATGTTGCTGAGCCGCGCGCTGTCGCTGTACGGAACGATGTCGCCGTAGCCGGTGGTGGAGAGCGTGACGGTGGCGTAGTACGTGGCGTCGAGGAAGTCGACGCGGTCGTCCGAGTTGTCGTGGTAGCCGCCGCGGTCCACCCAGACGATGAACGTCGTCAGGGCGAGCACCAGCAACGCCATCGCGAGACGGCGGGTGACCTGCCGCAAGGGGCGTTCGACCGTACGCCGGGGCAGCTTGATCCGCTGGGTCATCTGCTGCTCTTCGGGGTGGCGCGCCATCGCGTCGTGCCCGGGAAGTTTCACGTGAAACACTCCTCGCCGTCTGCGCTGCCCGCGCCGTACGGCCCCGTTCCCGTACCCACGTCCGGCACCGCCCACGGCAGGTCGAGGATCTCCAGTTCCTGCCCCTCCCGTGCCCCGCCGGGCGGTACGACCGCGAGCCCGTCGGCCGCCGCGATGCCGCGCAGCATCGCCGGGCCGTTGAAGCGGAGCGGCACGGCCCGGTCGGATCGCAGGGTGACGGGGACGAGGCGGGTGTCGTAGGGGTGTCCCTGCACGGCGTCGCGCAGAGGAGCGGTGTACGTCGAGGGGCCGCCGCAGCCGTTCGCACGCCCGGAGAGCGTACGCAGCAGCGGCTCGGCCAGCGTCAACAGCCCGGAGACGGCGGCGAGCGGATTGCCGGGCAGCCCGACGAGGTGCTGTCCGGGGCGGACGCGGGCCAGCAGCATGGGATGCCCGGGGCGCACGGCGACGCCGTCCACGAGCAGTTCGGCGCCGACCCGGGCGAGGGTCGGGTGAACGTGGTCGACGGGACCCGACGCCGTACCGCCCGTCGTGACGATCAGGTCGGCGGCGGACGCGCGAATCGCCTCGTGGAGCGCTTCGGCGTCGTCGCCGAGGAACCGGACGGCGGTCACGTCGGCGCCCAGCGCGTGCAGCCAGGGCGGCAGCATCGGGCCGAGCGCGTCCCGGATGAGGCCTTCGTGGGGGAGCCCCTCCGTCAGCAACTCGTCGCCCAGTACGAGGACTTCGGCGCGCGGCCTGCGGACCACCGCCAGCGTGTCGTACCCGGCGGCCGCGGCCAGGCCGAGCACGGCGGGGGTCACCAGGGAGCCCGCGGGCAGGAGGTGGTCGCCGGAGCGGCACTCCTGGCCGCGCGGGCGGATGTCCTGGCCGGTGACCACCTCACGCCGCGCGTGCAGCCTGCCTTTGTCGTCGAGGGTGCCGTGCTCGCTGCGCAGCACCGCGGTGGCGTCCTGCGGGATACGGGCGCCCGTCGCGATGCGCACCGCCTCCCCGTCGCAGAGCGCGTCCGGACGGCCGTGCCCCGCAAGGATCTTCTCGGCCCGCACGTCCCAGGGACCGGGCCCCGCGACAGCCCAGCCGTCCATCGCCGAGGTGTCGAAGGACGGCAGGTCCGTGAGGGCGGTGAGCGGCGCGGCGAGGATCAGCCCGAGGGCCCGGGCCAGGGGAACCGGGGCGGGCTCGGCCGTCGGCCGCGGAGCGGCCCGCTCGGCCCGGACTCGGGCGGCGGGCCAGGGGGTGGGGGCGGATGTCGAGGCGGGTGGGGAGGTGGAGGTGGGGGTGGAGGTCGAGGTGGGCTGGGTTGTGGCGGAGGGCTGGGCGGCGGATCGAGCGACGGACCGAGCGGCGGGGGTGGTCGCTGGGGACGGCCGGGGCGTGACCTTGTCGCGGTCGCGGTCGCCGTCGCGGTCGCCGTTCACCAGAGCGAGTGCCTCGTCCAGATCGGCGTCCGGCGCGGGTTGCCCGGTCATCCGGCGTCCGGCCGGGTGCGGGGCGATGCGTCGGTCGCGGCGTCGGTCGCCGCGCCGGCCTTCTCGTCCTGCTGGTCCTCGTCCGTCCAGCGGGCCGCGAGCGCGACGGCCTTGCGGGTCGCCTCGGCCACCGCCTCGGCGCCGTCGGCTGTTCCGCCCCGCGCGGCGGCCTGCGCCGCCGCGTATCCGACGAGGAACGTGGTCAACGGTGCGGCCGGCCTGGCCACGCCGTGCGCGGCGTCGCGGGCGAGGTCGAGGAGGGCGCCGGTGTCGACATCGAGATCGATGCCCAGCTCGTCCTTGACTGCGGAAATCCATTCATCCAACACGTGCCCATGCTCCCTGATCCGCGCCCGGGCGGCGGCGATGTCGTCCCAGGTGTCGCAGTCGAATGCGGCGACGGGGTCGGCAACCCGAGCCAGTTCGAGCCGCGCGACGAGCAACCGCAGAGGCAACCCGGAGAGCCCCCGCTCCTCCGCGAGCCCCGCGATCTCCCGGCACAGCGCATCCCGCAGGTAAACCGCGACGAGCGGCTGATCCCGGCCGCCGGGGTCCGTGAGGACCGCCCCGTCCGCACCGCTCTCGCGCAGCACGGTGAGCAGGCGGCCTATGGTCTGCTCACCCAGAAACGGCAGGTCGGCCGAGAGCACCACCACCCGCTCCGCCGAGGTGCGCCGCAGCCCCGCGGCCAGCGCGGCCAGCGGCCCGCCGCCCGCGGGTTCCTCGCGCGCCCACACCACGGAGCGCGCGGTCGGCCTCGGCGCGGCCACGACGACGGTGGTCCCGGCGCCGGCACAGGCCGCGAGGACCCGGTCGAGCAGCGTCCGGCCGCCGACCCGCACCCCCGGCTTGTCCGCGCCGCCGAGCCGCGCGGCGCCACCGCCGGCGAGGACGACGGCGTCGTACGGCGCGGCGGCGGACTGGGCGGGCTCGGGCGGGCCGCCCTCGTTCGTGGTCACCCACTGAGTATGGGCATACGAAGGATCATTGCCACCCCCGCGAAGGGCCTTACGGGCAAGGGACTTACGTCACTCAGGTTCCCCAAGAGGACAGGCTCCCGTCCTCCCACCCCTCACACCGACCGCAGCAACACCGCCGGGTGTTCGACGCAGTCGGCCACGTAACGCAGGAAGCCGCCCGCGGTACCGCCGTCGCACACCCGGTGGTCGAAGGTGAGGGACAGCTGCACCACGTGTCGTACCGCCAACTCCCCCTGGTGCACCCACGGCTTGGGCACGATCCGGCCCACTCCGAGCATGGCCGCCTCGGGGTGGTTGATGATCGGCGTGGAACCGTCGACTCCGAACACCCCGTAGTTGTTGAGCGTGAAGGTGCCCCCGGTGAGCTCCCCCGGCGTGAGCGTGCCCGTCCGCGCCGACTCCGTGAGCCGGATCAGCTCCGCGTTGATCGAGTCGGTCGTACGGGTCTGGGAGTGCCGCACCACCGGGACGACCAGGCCGCGGTCGGTCTGCGCGGCGAAGCCGAGGTGGATGTCGGCGAACTGCCGTACCTCGCGCGCCTCCATGTCCACGGACGAGTTGAGCATCGGGAAGCGGGTCAGCGCGGCCACGCTGATGCGGGCGAGCAGTGCGAGCAGGGACACCTTGCGGCCCCCGTCCCGTTCGGTCAGCGCGGCATTCATGGCCTTGCGGGCCGCGAGCAGTTCGGTCGCGTCGGCGTCGACCCAGCAGGTCGCTTCCGGTATCTCGCGCCGGCTGCGGGCCATCTTGTCCGCGACCAGGCCCCGGATTCCGGTCAGCGCGTGCCGGGACACGGCGCCGGCGTGTTGCGGCTCCTGTCCCGCCGCCACTTGGTGGCGTGCTGCGGCCCGGCTCTCGCGGATCAGCTCGTCGTCCTCGCGGACGGCCGCCTGGGCCACCCGGGTCCGGTCGGCGTCCTCGTCGGTGGCCCGCGTGCCCGCGCGGTCCGCCGTGAGCGCCGCGTCGACGTCCGCGCGCGTGATGAGCCCGTCCGGGCCGGAGCCCACGAGGGCGCGCAGGTCCACGCCGTTCTCCCGGGCCAGCTTGCGGACGAGAGGGGAGATCACCGGTATGGGGCCGTCCCCGCGCGCGAGGGAGGCGACCTGATCCCGTGCCGGGGGCTCCACGCGGGGCGCGGCGGCTGCCTGCGGTGCGGGGCGCGAGGGCCGCACCCTGCGGCGGCGCGCGGGAGCGGCCGCCGTCCCGTACCCGACGAGGACGTTCCCGGAGGACTCCTCGGCGGCCGTCTGCAGGGCCCGCTCGGCGGGCTCCTCGGGGGCCCGGCCCCCGATCGTCGTCTCCAGGGCACCGGCACCGGCCTCGGCCGGAGCGCCGACGGCGACGGTCAACAGCGGCGCCCCCACCGGCAGTTCCGTGCCTTCCTCGCCGAAGCGCGCCGTCACCACGCCTCCGTAGGGACACGGCACCTCGACCATCGCCTTGGCCGTCTCGACCTCGACGACCGGCTGGTCCACGGCCACGACGTCGCCGACCTCGACGAGCCAGCGGACGACCTCCGCCTCCGTGAGCCCTTCCCCGAGGTCGGGCAGTTTGAATTCCAGACTGTTCACATCAAAGGCCGGGGCCATCAGCTCTCCGCCTCCCACTGCAGCCGCGCGACCGCGTCCAGGATCCGGTCGACACCCGGCAGATGGTGCTTCTCCAGCATCGGCGGCGGATACGGGATGTCGAAGCCCGCGACCCGCAGCACCGGCGCCTCCAGGTGGTGGAAGCACCGCTCGGTGACGCGCGCGGCGATCTCGCCGCCGGGGCCGCCGAAGCCGCCCGACTCGTGCACGACGACCGCTCGTCCCGTGCGCCGCACGGACGCGGCGACCGTCTCGTCGTCGAAGGGCACGAGCGAACGCAGGTCGACCACTTCCAGGTCCCAGCCCTCGGCGCGCGCGGCCTCGGCGGCCTCCAGGCAGACGGGCACGGACGGTCCGTACGTGATGAGCGTGGCGCTGCGACCGGCGCGGCGCACCACGGCGCGGCCTATCGGGTCCACGGTCTGCGGGGCGTCCGGGTTCCAGTCGGCCTTCGACCAGTAGAGGCGCTTCGGTTCCAGGAAGACGACGGGGTCGTCGGAGGCGATGGAGGCGCGCAGCAGGCCGTAGGCGTCGGAGACCGTGGCGGGCGTGACGACGTGGAGTCCCGGCGTCGCCATGTAGTACGCCTCGGAGGAGTCGCTGTGGTGCTCGACGCCGCCGATGCCGCCGCCGTAGGGCACGCGGACGGTGATGGGCAGCGGCAGCGCTCCCCGCGTGCGGTTGCGCATCCGCGCCACGTGCGAGATGAGCTGTTCGAAGGCGGGGTAGGCGAAGGCGTCGAACTGCATCTCGACGACGGGCCGCAGCCCGTACATCGCCATGCCGACGGCCGTCCCCAGGATGCCCGCCTCGGCGAGCGGTGTGTCCGTACAGCGGTCCTCGCCGAACTCCTTGGTGAGCCCGTCGGTGACCCGGAAGACCCCGCCGAGCGCCCCGACGTCCTCTCCGAGGACGTGCACGGAGGGGTCCTCGGCCATGGAGTCCCGCAGCGCGCGTCCGAGCGCCTGGGCCATCGTGGCCGGTTTGGTGGCCGGCTTCGCCGCGACCGTGGTCATCGCGCTTCCTCCTCGGCCTCTTCCGAGGCCACTTCCAGCTCGGCACGCAACTGGGCCGCCTGCTCCCGCAGTTGCGAGGTCTGCTCGGCGTACACGTGCGTGAAGAGGTCCATGGGGTCGAGCACGGGCTCTTGGTTCATGCGTTCGCGCAGGTCGGCCGCCATGGCCTCCGCGTCCTCGCCCGCCTGCCGCTTCGTGTCGTCGTCCAGGAGTCCGCGCTCCGTCAGCTCCCGCTCAAGGAGCAGGATCGGGTCGTGGTCGCGCCAGGCGTCGACGTCGGTGTCCTGGCGGTACCGCGTGGCGTCGTCGGCGTTCGTGTGGGCTTCCATGCGGTACGTGACGGCCTCGACGAGCGTGGGGCCGCCGCCGCCCCGCGCGCGGGAGACCGCTTCGCCGAGCACCTCGTGCATCGCCGCCGCGTCGTTGCCGTCCACCAGACGACCCGGCATGCCGTACCCCACCGCCTTGTGGGCCAGGGACGGAGCGGCGGTCTGCTTGTCGAGCGGCACGGAGATCGCGAAGCCGTTGTTCTGCACGAGGAAGACCACGGGGGCCTGCCACACCGCCGCGAAGTTCAGCGCCTCGTGGAAGTCGCCCTCGCTGGTGCCGCCGTCGCCCACCATGGCGAGCGCGACCACGTCGTCGCCCTTGAGCCGGGCGGCGTGCGCGAGGCCGACGGCGTGCGGCAGCTGCGTCGCGAGAGGCGTGCTCAGGGGCGCTATGCGGTGCTCGCGCGGGTCGTACCCGGTGTGCCAGTCGCCGCGCAGCAGGGTCAGCGCGCTCACGGGGTCCAGACCGCGGGCGACCACGGCGAGCGTGTCCCGGTAGCTGGGAAAGAGCCAGTCCCGCTCCTCCAGAGCGAGCGCGGCGGCGATCTCGCACGCCTCCTGCCCGGTGCTCGAGGGATAGACCGCCAGCCTGCCCTGCTTGGTCAGGGCCGTCGCCTGCGTGTTGTAGCGACGACCGCGCACCAGCTCCGCGTACAGACGGCGCAGCAGCCCCGGATCGGCCTTCTCGGCGGCCGCGGTGCCCAGGACGCGGTACGGCTCCGCGTCCGGCAGCAGCGGCGCGGGGTCGGTCCTGGGCTGCCAAGCGGGGGGCGGGGTGGGCCGGTAGGCGCCCCGCTGCTCCATGACCGTCATGACGGCACCTCCTGGGGGAAGCGGTCTCCTCGTGGGAGCGGAAAAGAGGCGCGTCGACGTGATGCGCCTCACCTACCGATTGTTCGGTCGTCGGCACATTTTGGCTACAGGCACCTCCAGGCTGTGGACAAACGGTTCTCCACAGCCTGGGATGGATGCAGTACGTCCATGGTAGGGAGGCGGGGGGACATGGCATCTGAACGAATGGCCACCGGGCAGGACGGCGGCGATGCCGAGCCCCGAACCCCGGACGCCCGCGCGCCGGAGACCGGCATCCCGGACGCCCGAGCTTCGGAGGGAAGGGTTCCGGAGGCCCGAGCTCCGGACACCCGGGCTCCGGAAGGAAGGGTTCAGGATGGACGGTTTCCGGAGGGGCAGCTGCCGGATCCCCGCCCCCTGGACGCCATCGACCGCGACATCCTGCAGATCCTGCACACGGACGGTCGCGCGTCGATACGCTCCGTGGCCGAACGCGTCCATGTGTCACGCGCCAACGCGTACGCGCGCATCAACCGCCTCATCGACGACGGCGTCATCCGGGGCTTCGGGGCGCGCATCAACCACGAGCGCGCCGGACAGGGCGCGTCCGCGTACATCACGCTGAAGATCGTCCAGAACACCTGGCGCACGGTGCGCGAGCAGCTGCGCGCACTGCCGGGTGCGTCTCACATCGCCCTGGTCAGCGGGGACTTCGACGTACTGCTCCTGGTGCACACACCGGACAACCGCGCCCTGCGTGAACTGGTGCTGACCCGGCTCCAGTCCATCCCCGAAGTACTCAGTACGCGTACGTTGCTGGTCTTCGAGGAGGACGACATGGAGCCGGAGAACTGACTCCGGACAGCTGACCGGTGCGCAGCCCCGCCTCAGCGGTCGGTGCGCAGCCCCGCGAAGGCCAACTGCACGACCGCGTCGGCGATCTGCTCGCCGTTGGCGGCTCCCCGGCTCTCCGGGCGGTACCACTCCACGATGGAGTTGATCATTCCGAAGAGCAGCCGGGTGGCCAGGCGCAGCTCGACGTCGGAGCGCAGGTCGCCCTCCGCGGCGGCTTCCTTGAGCAGTTCGGCCACCTGCTGGTCGAACTCCCTGCGCCGCTCCATGGCCCAGCGCTCGGTGTCCGTGTTGCCGCGCACCCGCAGCAGCAGCGTCACATAGGGCAGTTCGGCGACCAGGACCTCCACGGTGCGCCGCGTGACGTACTCAAGACGCTGCACCGCGGTACCCACGCGCGCGTGCTCCTCGACGAGAATCCCGAAGAGCCCGTCAAGGGCCCGGCTCACCGCCCGGCGCAGCAGCTCCTCCTTGCCCGCGACGTGGTGGTAGATCGACGACTTGGAGATGCCGGCCGCCTTGGAGAGGTGCTCCATGGACGTGCCGTCGTAACCGCGCTCGTTGAAGACCCGGACGGCCACGCTCAGCAGCGTCTCCGGGGTGTACGTGTCCCGCCGGGCGGTGGTCATGAGTATTCCTCTCGCACGGCCTGGCGCCGCAGTGCCTGGGAGGGCGCGTAGCGCCCGGTGGGGTACTCGTCGTGCAGGACGTCGAGCGCCTCGGCCACCCTGTACGCGGTGAGCCTGCGGCCCCATTCGAGCGGTCCGAGCGGGTAGTTGACGCCGAGCCGCATGGCCGTGTCGATGTCCTCGGCGTCCGCCACCTCGCGGCCGACGGCGTCGAGGGCGAAGTCGACGAGCATCCATACCGTGCGGGCCACGATCATCCCAGGGGTGTGCCCGATGACGCTGACCTTCTTGCCGAGTGCCTGGAAGAGGCCGATGGCCTCCTTCAGTCCCTGCTCGCTCACCCGGCTCGACGGACCGAGGGCGATCCTGGTCGCGGCGGCGTAGTCCAGGGCGAGGTCGAAGTGGACCGTGGGCTCCGCCGCGGCGTCGGCGGCCGTGCCGTCGGCCAGGGCGAGCCGGACACCACTGGGGAGCTCGATGAAGCCGGGGTAGCTGGGGGCGCCCTCGCTGCGGCGGACCTTGATGCCCGCCTCGCGGATCAGGCCGGGCAGGGCGTCGGCCGGGAACAGGTCGCCGTGGACGGCGACAGAGGCCGGCGCCTTCCCGGGCGGGGCCGTGTGCGGTTCCGCGCGCGGGGCGTCGTCCCCGTACGCGTACCAGCCCTGTCCCGACTTCCGTCCGAGGCGGCGCGACTCGACGAGGCGGCGCTGGGCCAGCGAGGGCGTGAACTTGGGGTCCTGGAAGAAGGACTCCCAGACGGAGCGCGTGACGGCCTCGTTCACGTCCTGACCGATGAGGTCGGTGAGCTCGAAGGGGCCCATCTTGAAGCCGCCGCACTCGCGCAGGACGGCGTCGATGGTCGCGGGGTCGGCGGCCCGCTCCTCGTACAGGCGCAGCGCCTCGGCGTAGAAGGGCCGTGCGATGCGGTTGACGATGAAGCCGGGGGTGTCCGCACAGCGCACCGGGGTCTTGCCCCAGGCCTTGGCGGTCTCGTACGCGCGCGTGGCCGCCGCCTCGTCCGTCGCGAAGCCGCTGACGACCTCGACGAGGGGGAGCAGGGGGGCCGGATTGAAGAAGTGCAGGCCGACGAAGCGGCCCGGCCTGCGCAGCGGGCCGGCGACGGCGGTCACGGAGAGGGACGAGGTGTTGGTGGCGAGCAGACAGTCCTCGGCGACGACTTCCTCGAGCTCCTGGAAGAGCCGCTGCTTGACGTCCAGTTGCTCCAGGACCGCCTCGACGACGAGACCGCAGTCGGCGAGCTCCGCGAGGCTCTCGGCAGGGCTGAGCCGGGCCCCTGCCGCGGCGCGGTCCTCGGCCGTGAGGCGGCCCTTCTCGACCAGCCGGTCCAGGCGGGCACCGATCGCGTCGGCCGCCGCCTTCGCGCGGCCGGGCACGGCGTCGTACAGCCGCACGGCGTGGCCCGCGACCAGGGCGACCTGGGCGATGCCCTGCCCCATGGTTCCGGTACCGACCACGGCAACGGCGCTGCTGAGCTCGAGTGCTGTCATGCTCGCGATCCTCCCGCACGGCCCGTCGGCCGCAGGGTCCGGGGGTGACCGTGAAGAAGTTGTCCACAGGTTTGGCGGACCCCCTTGTCCCGACCGATCGTTCGGTTACTCTAGCTGTGTCAGAGCGTTCCTGCCCACCGTCCCTGCCCAGCTCGCCGGCTCGACGAAGAGCCGGCCGAGGAGGAGTTGGTCCCGTCATGGCCGCCGAACTCACCGCGCACCAGCTGATCGCCAAGCACCGGCCCACCCTCGACCAGGCGCTGGAGACCATCCGCTCGCGCGCGTACTGGTCCCCCCACCCCGAACACCCCAAGGCGTACGGGGAGGACGGGAGCCTGAGCCTGCCCGAGGGCAAGGCCGCCTTCGACGCCCTTCAGGGCACCCGCTTCGACCTCGACCAGCCCGGCACGGACGACTGGGTGGGCGGCGAAGTCTCGCCGTACGGCCCCGAGTTGGGCATCACCTATCCGCACCCGGACGTCGACACCCTGCTCCCCGCGATGCGCGCCGGAATGCGCGCCTGGCGCGACGCCGGCGCGGAGGTGCGCGCGATGGTCTCCCTGGAGATCCTGTCGCGGATCAGCGCCCGCACGCACGAGCTCGCGCACGCGGTCATGCACACCAGCGGCCAGGCCTTCATGATGGCCTTCCAGGCGGGCGGGCCGCACGCCCAGGACCGCGGCATGGAAGCGGTCGCGTACGCGTATGCCGAGCAGGCCCGCACTCCCGACGCGGCGGAGTGGACCAAGCCCCAGGGCAAGCGCGACCCGCTCGCGCTGAACAAGCGCTTCACGCCCGTGGCGCGCGGCATCTCGCTCCTGATCGGCTGCAACACCTTCCCGACGTGGAACGGCTATCCGGGCCTGTTCGCCTCGCTCGCCACCGGTAACCCCGTCCTGGTCAAGCCGCACCCGCGCGCGGTGCTGCCCCTGGCGCTGACGGTGCGGATCGCCCGCGAGGTCCTCGCGGAGGCGGGCTTCGACCCGAACCTCGTGTGCCTGGCCGCCGAGCGCCCCGGCGAGGGCATCGCCAAGACGCTCGCCCTGCGCCCCGAGATCAAAATCATCGACTACACCGGATCGTCCTCGTTCGGCGACTGGCTGGAGGCCAACGCCCGCCAGGCGCAGGTCTACACGGAAAAGGCCGGGGTCAACACCGTCGTCGTCGAGTCGACGGACAACTACAAGGGCATGCTGGCGAACCTCGCCTTCTCCCTGTCCCTGTACAGCGGCCAGATGTGCACCACCCCGCAGAACCTCCTGATCCCGCGTGACGGCATCCGGACGGACGCCGGCGCCAAGTCGTACGACGACGTGGTGTCCGACCTCGCGGCCTCGGTGAGCGGCCTGCTCGGCGACGACGCCCGGGCGAACGGCATCCTCGGCGCGCTGGTCAACCCCGACGTGAAGACCAGGCTGGAAGCGGCCGCCGGCCTCGGTGAAGTCGCCCTCCCCTCACGGGAGATCGCCAACCCGGAGTTCCCGGACGCCGTGGTCCGCACTCCGGTGATCGTCAAGCTGGACGGCGCCAAGCCGGACGCCGAGGCGGCCTACCTCAGCGAGTGCTTCGGCCCGGTCTCCTTCGCGGTAGCCGTCGACTCGGCGGCGGACGCCGTGGACCTGCTGCGCCGTACGGTGCGCGACAAGGGAGCGATGACCGTCGGGGCGTACACGACGTCGGAGGAGCTCTCCGCCGCCGTGGAGGAGGCCTGCCTCGAGGAGTGCGCCCAGCTGTCCCTGAACCTCACGGGCGGCGTGTATGTGAACCAGACAGCGGCGTTCTCGGACTTCCACGGCTCGGGCGGCAACCCCGCGGCGAACGCCGCACTGTGCGACGGCGCGTTCGTCGCCAACCGCTTCCGTGTGGTGGAGATCCGCAAGGACGCCTGATCGCGACGTGGGGGGCCAGAGGCGGCCCGGCTGCCGGAGGTGTCAGTGCGGCATCTCCGGGGGCCACCCCGAGGACGCCGACCAGTGGAAGAGCGTCATGCCGACACTCGTCGCGAGGTTGTAGCTGGAGACCTGCGGGCGCATCGGCAGGGACACCAAGTGATCGGCGCGGTGCCGAAGTTCGTCCGAGAGACCGCTGCGCTCGGACCCGAAGGCCAGCACGGCGTCGTCCGGGATCTTCAGCCCTCTGATGTCCTCGCCCTCCGCGTCGAGCGCGAAGACCGGGCCCGGCGGCAGCTCCGACACGTCCATGCGCTCCACGGCCGTCGCGAAGTGCAGGCCCGCGCCACCCCGTACGACCGTGGGATGCCAGGGGTCGAGGGTGCCGGTCGTCACGACACCGGTCGCCCCGAACCCCGCGGCGAGACGGATCACCGCTCCGGCGTTGCCGAGGTTGCGGGGGTCGTCGAGCACGACGACGGGCGCCGGCCTGCCCGTACGCCCCAGCGCTTCGAGGTTGGCCGCACGCGAGGGACGTGCCGCGAGGGCGGCCACCGCCGTGGGGTGCAACCGCGGCACGAGGGCGCGCAGCCGCTCGTCCGGGACCTCCACCAGGAGCGCGCCGAGCGCTTCGGTGACATCCGGCGCGAGGTCGTCCGCGAGGGCCAGGACGGCCGACCGGTCGCTGGTCAGCGCGACCGGCACCCGCGCACCGAAGCGCAGCGCATGCTTGATCGCGTGGAAACCGTCCAGCAGCACGGAGGAGTCGGCGATCTGGCGCCAGGCGCGTACGGCGCCCTCGGGGCCCGCCCCGTCCGTGCTGTTCATGGAGTGCAGCCTACGCGCGCGCCGACTCGGTGGGCTCCTCGTCCCGCTTCCCGTCCGCGGCGCGCTGCTCCGGCAGACCGCCGCCACCGGAGAGGCGGCGCAAGCGCGAAAGAGGAGGGCCGGAGAGCGGGAGGCGGGAGAGCGGCAGACGGGAAACCACCCCTCCACGCGCGCGTGCAGCCCAGCCGCCCATACGGCGCAGGAACGTCGTCGGCAGGAACACCGCGTCGGCCGCGATCATCGCCAGCGAGAAGAACGGCAGCCCCAGGACGACCGCGATCACGGCATGCTCCACGATCATGGCCGCAAGGAGGACGTTCTTGACCCTGCGGTTGAAGAGCGTGAAGGGGAAGGCCACCTGTACGGCGACCGTTCCGTACGTCACGAGGAGCACCATGACGCCGTGCGACGCGAGCAGTTCGGAGAGCGCGGGCCACGGAGAGAAGTAGTCGAGGTTCAGCGGGTAGTAGACGGCCGTGCCGTCCTGCCAGCGGCTCCCCTGGATCTTGTACCAGCCTGCTGTCGAATAGATCAGACAGGCCTCGACCATGATCACCAACAGGCCCGCGCTGTGGGCGAGATTGGCCACGACGTCGAGCAGCTTGCGCAGCTCGCTCCCCGGCGCGCGCCGCCCCACGGCCCACCACAGGCCGTGCACCAGCAGCAGCCCCCAGAAGAACAGCAGCCACCCGCCGCTGACCTCCCCCGTGAACGTCACGAAGGACAGGCCGAGCCCGCACACCCACCACAGCGCGGGCCCCGCCCGGTCGACCGGCCGCTCCATCCCCTCTCCACGCGCGCGTGCCGCACGCCGCGCGTCCAGCGACCACACCTGACCGCACCGGGTGAAGACCAGATAGGTCGCCATCAAGTGGATGACGTTGTCGCCACCGTCCCCCATGAAGATGCTGCGGTTCTGCAGCGACAGCACACCGATCATGAAGAGCACGGACATCGCCCGCGTGTGCCAGCCGAGCAGCAGCAGGACGCTGCTGACCATGGCGAGCGCGTAGACGACCTCGAACCAGATCTGCCCGTCCGACCACATCAGGGCGGTGAAGGCGCCGTTGCTCGCGATGAGCTGCTGCGCCATGTCCCAGCTCCAGGGGCCGTCGGGCCCGTACATCTCCTGGCGGTGGGGGAGTTCGCGGAGCAGGAAGAACAACCAGGTGGCGGCGAAGCCGATGCGGATCACCGCGGACTGGTACGGGCCGAGGGCGAACCCGGTGACGCGGTTGAGGCCCCGTGCCAGCGGGTGTTCGAGACGGGTCACCGGGCGATCCCCTTCGTGGGCGAGACGGGCCGGTGCGTGGTCGCGGATGAAGCGGTGCCGGGCGCCCCGCGCACGCTCCGCGCACTGCTCTCACCCTCACTGAGCGGCAGATCCCCGGGCTTCACCGGCCACCAGGGCAGCAGCCGGTACGACGGCTTGGTGGAGATCTTCTCCTCGCTCCACTTCGGCAGCGGCACGTTCGTGGTCTTCGAGCGCAGCTGGACGTTCGCGATCTTGTCGCCCTTGCCGCCCGGAGCCTCCCGGTCGAGCCGCATGTACGCGATACGGCGGACGTAGCGCTCGGAGAGCTGGCCGCGCAGACCGACGGGACGATTCTTCGCGTCGTGCGACCCCACGTAGAAGTCCCAGGCCCGGCGGAGTTCGTTCTGCTGCGTATGGCTGGGCAGCAGGCTGCCGTCGATAGCGGCGCCGTCCTGCGCGGACAGCTCGTACCAGTCCGTGGTCCGCATGGCCCCGTCGGCCGTACGGAGCTCCGCCCGGGCCTGCACCGCGACGTTCTGCTGGAGCGGGTTGGGCGCGAAGAGCTTCCAGTTCTGCTCGAACTCGGGATAGATCCAGTCGTCGACCACGTCGCCGTGCTGCTTGGTCACCGTGTTCGAGGGCGCGACGTGCAGGAAGAGCATTCCTATGTGGACGCAGGCGGCCGCGGCGACGACCGCGAGGGCGCACGCCGCGGCGATCTGATACCCGAGCTTGAGCCCGGCGATACCGACCCGCACTTGCGGCTCGGCTTCGTCCGCCAACTCCGGCCGGTCCGCCGACTCTGGCCCGTCCTCCGGCTCCGGCCCGTCCTCCGGTCCGGATTCGTCCACCGACGGCGCCCCATCCGTCGGTCTCGACCGGACACCCCCGCTGGGCTCGGCCGACGTTACCTGTTCGGCCGACGCCCTCCGCTCGGCCGCCGGACCGGGCTCGTCAGGCACGGCGGGCCCACCGCCCGAGCCCTTGTCGTACCCGTCCATTCCGCCCCGTTCCCCGATCGCGCACCGAACCCTGCCGCCGGAACGGTACTCAGGCCTGCCCGCCACGCACAGCGCCCGTGAAGTTATCCACAGGGTTGACACCTTATGGCGGAGGGCCGCACCATTGAATTCAACGAACCGAACGATCGGTCGGGCGGTTCGCATCAGGGTCGAGGGGGACCGAGATGGCGACAGCAGCCGCACACCAGGCGGCGACGACGGAGCCGGACGAGGCGGCGTCCACCGCCGCGCGCACGGCGGAGCAGCAGACCGCCTTCGACGCGGCGGTCGCCGCCGACGAGCGCATCGAGCCGCGCGACTGGATGCCGGACGCCTACCGCGCGTCCCTGGTCCGCCAGATCGCCCAGCACGCGCACTCCGAAATCATCGGCATGCAGCCGGAGGCCAACTGGATCACCCGCGCCCCCTCCCTGCGGCGCAAGGCGATCCTCATGGCCAAGGTGCAGGACGAGGCCGGTCACGGCCTGTATCTCTACAGCGCGGCCGAGACCCTCGGCACCAGCCGCGACGAGCTGCTCGACAAGCTCCACTCCGGCCGCCAGAAGTACTCGTCGATCTTCAACTACCCCACGCTGACCTGGGCGGACGTCGGCGCGATCGGCTGGCTCGTGGACGGCGCGGCGATCACCAACCAGGTCCCTCTGTGCCGCTGTTCGTACGGCCCGTATGCACGCGCGATGGTCCGCGTCTGCAAGGAGGAGTCCTTCCACCAGCGCCAGGGGTACGAGTCGCTGCTCGCCCTCAGCCGCGGCACCCAGGCCCAGCACGACATGGCGCAGGACGCGGTGAACCGCTGGTGGTGGCCCTCCCTGATGATGTTCGGCCCGCCCGACGACGAGTCCTCGCACTCCGAGCAGTCGATGACGTGGAAGATCAAGCGCCACTCGAACGACGAGCTGCGCCAGCGGTTCGTGGACATCTGCGTCCCCCAGGCCGAGTCGCTCGGGCTGACGCTCCCGGACCCGGACCTGGTGTGGAACGAGTCCAGGGGCCACCACGACTTCGGCCCGATCGACTGGACCGAGTTCTGGGACGTCCTCAAGGGCAACGGCCCCTGCAATGACCAGCGCATCGCCCAGCGCCGAAGCGCCCATGAAGAGGGCGCCTGGGTCAGGGAAGCCGCGGCGGCGTATGCCGGCAAGCAGGCGGCCGCGAAGCGTACGGACGTGACCGGCCCGCACGGCGACGCCGGACAGCACGGAGAGGCGACAGCATGAGCAGCTCGACCGACTGGCCGCTGTGGGAGGTGTTCGTCCGCTCCCGCCGCGGGCTCTCCCACACTCACGCGGGCAGCCTGCACGCCCCGGACGCGGAGATGGCCCTGCGCAACGCCCGCGACCTGTACACGCGCAGGAGCGAGGGCGTCTCCGTCTGGGTCGTGCCGTCCACCGAGATCACCGCATCTTCCCCGGACGAGAAAGACTCCTTCTTCGAGCCGGCCGGCGACAAGCCCTACCGCCACCCGACGTTCTACGAGATCCCGGAAGGGGTGAAGCACCTGTGACCACCCCGGCCCCCTCATCTGCGACCACCCCGGCCCCCCTCGCCGTCGACACCCCGGCCCTCCCCGCTCTGGCCCTCGGCGACGACGCCCTGGTGCTCTCCCACCGCCTGGGGGAGTGGGCAGGACACGCCCCCGTCCTCGAAGAGGAGGTCGCGCTGGCGAACATCGCCCTCGACCTGCTCGGCCAGGCCCGCATCCTGCTCTCCCTGGCCGGCGACGAGGACGAGTTGGCGTACCTCCGCGAAGAGCGCGCCTTCCGCAATCTCCAGCTGGTCGAGCAGCCGAACGGCGACTTCGCCCACACCATCGCCCGCCAGCTCTGCTTCTCCACCTACCAGACGTTGCTGTACGGCCAGTTGGCCGCCGGAGACGGTGAGTTCGCCCCCCTGGCCGCGAAGGCGGTCAAGGAGGTCGCCTACCACCAGGACCACGCCGAGCAGTGGACGCTGCGCCTCGGTGACGGCACGGACGAGAGCCACGCGCGGATGCAGCGCGGACTCGACGCGCTGTGGCGGTTCACCGGCGAGATGTTCCAGCCCGTGGCCGGGCTGACGGTCGACTGGCACAAGCTGCGGGAGAGCTGGACCTCGTCGGTGACGGCGGTCATCGAGCGGGCGACACTGACCGTGCCCGAGGGCCCGCAGTCCGGCGCATGGTCGGCAGGCGCCGGACGTCAGGGCCTGCACACCGAGCCGTTCGGCCGGATGCTCGCCGAAATGCAGCACCTGCACCGCAGCCACCCGGGGGCGTCATGGTGACCACCGCGCCCACCGCCCTGGAGACGGAGCTCCTGGCCCTCGCGGGCTCGGTGCCCGACCCCGAGCTGCCCGTGCTCACCCTGGCCGAGCTCGGTGTGGTGCGTGGTGTACGGGTCCTCGCTACCGGCAAGGTCGACGTCGAGCTCACCCCGACGTACACCGGCTGTCCGGCGATAGAGGCCATGACGGCCGACATCGAGCAGGTGCTGCACGACCACGGCATGTCCGAGGTCTCGGTGCACACGGTGCTCTCCCCCGCCTGGTCGACGGACGACATCAGCGCCGAAGGCCGCCGCAAACTGGCCGAGTTCGGCATAGCTCCCCCGCGCTCCCACGCGACGGACGGGCCTGTCGCCCTGAGCCTGTCGATCCGTTGCCCGCACTGCGGCTCGACCGACACCGAACTGCTCAGCCGCTTCTCCTCCACGGCCTGCAAGGCGCTGCGCCGCTGCGTCTCCTGCCGCGAACCCTTCGACCACTTCAAGGAGTTGTGATGGCCCGCTTCCACCCGCTCCGGGTAGCGGCGGTCGACCGGCTGACCGACGACTCCGTGACGCTGACGTTCGACGTGCCGCCCTCGTTGCGCGAGGAGTTCCGGTTCGCTCCGGGCCAGCACCTCGCCGTCCGCCGTTTCGCCGACGGCACGGAGATCCGGCGTACGTACTCGATCTGCTCCCCGGCTCCGTCCCTCGACGCCCCCGACGAGCCCCGGTCCCTGCGCGTCGGCGTGCGCCTCGTGGAGGACGGCGCCTTCTCCACGTACGCCTTCAAGGAAGTCGCCATCGGCGACGAACTGGAGGTGATGACCCCCGCCGGGCGCTTCACGCTGGACCCGGCCCCCGGCCACTATGCGGCGATCGTCGGCGGCAGCGGCATCACCCCGGTGCTCTCCATCGTCTCGACGCTCCTGGAGCGCGAACCGAAAGCGGACTTCTGCCTCATACGCAGCGACCGCACCGCCGCTTCGACGATGTTCCTGGAAGAAGTCGCCGACCTGAAGGACCGCTGGCCCGACCGGTTCCAGCTGGTGACCGTGCTCTCCCGGGAGGAGCAGCAGTCCGGCCTCGACTCCGGGCGGCTCGACGAGGAGCGCCTCACCCGGCTGCTGCCCGCGCTGCTTCCCGTGGCGGAGATCGAGGGGTGGTTCCTGTGCGGCCCGTTCGGCCTGGTGCAGGGCGCCGAGCGGACGCTGCGCGCTCTCGGCGTGCCCCGCCGCCGCATCCACGAGGAGATCTTCCACGTGGACGACGGCCTCTCCACTGCCCCCACCGACGCCACGGCCCCCGCGCTCGCCGCGCCCGCGCACAGCACGGTGACGGCGACCCTCGACGGCCGCTCCGGCACCTGGCCCGTCATGGAAGGCGAGACCCTTCTGGAGACGGTGCTGCGCAACCGCGCCGACGCGCCGTACGCCTGCAAGGGCGGGGTGTGTGGCACCTGCCGCGCCTTCTGCGTCTCGGGCGAAGTGCGGATGGACCGCAACTTCGCGCTGGAGCCGGAGGAGACGGAAGCGGGATATGTGCTGGCGTGCCAGTCCCGTCCGGCGACGGACACAGTGGAGCTCGACTTCGACCGCTGACCCCGCCCGCCCGCTCCCACCCCCACACCCCTCCCTTCCTCCCTCCCTCCCTGTTCCCTTCCCATAGAACCTGTTCTATCTTGACGCCCCGTCAGGTGCAGAGAATCAGGTCAAGAGAAGCGGAAGAGGCGGCGGAGACGTCGGCCGACCGGTGCGCGGGAGGACTGGCAGTGGACTTCACCTTCACCGAGGAACAGCAGGCCGTGGTCGAGGCGGCGAAGGCACTCTTCGCCGACGTCGTGCCGGACGGAGTGCCCAGCCCCGCCCTCACGCCCGGTGCCGTCGCCGAGGACTTCGACCGCGCCCTGTGGTCCCGGCTCGCCGACGCCGACCTGCTGGGCGTACTCATCGACACCGACCACGGCGGCGTGGGCCTGGACCCCATCGCGCTGTGCCTGGTGCTGCGCGAGGCCGCGAAGGTGCTCGCGCGGGTGCCGCTTCTGGAGAGCAGCGCAGCCACAGCTGTCGTACAGGCCCACGGCGGCGACGAGCTGAAGCGCAAGGTCCTGGCCCCGGCCTCCCGTGGCGAACTGGTCCTGACGGCCGCCGCCCACGGCCGCACCGGACACGACCCGGCCGAACTGGCCGTCACCGCACAGCAGGACGGCGACAGCTGGCTCCTGGACGGCCTGCAGACGGGTGTGCCCTGGGCGTACAACGCCGACCTCGTCGTCGTGCCCGCCCACACGCCGGAGGGCCACACCGTCCTCGCGCTCGTCCCCCGCGAACAGCAAGGCCTCACGCTCGCCGAGCAGTTCTCCACCAGCGGCGAGCGCCTGGCCGAGCTTCGCCTGGAAGACGTACGCGTCCCCGCGACCGACGTCATCGAGGCCGACGGCGCCTGGGACCGGCTGCGGGATCTACTCACCACCGGGACCTGCGCGCTCGCCCTCGGCCTGGGCGAAAGTGTTCTGCGCATGACGAGCGAATACACCAGCAAGCGCGAGCAGTTCGGCCACCCGGTGGCCACCTTCCAGGCCGTGGCCGTGCAGGCCGCCGACCGCTACATCGACCTGCGCGCGATGGAGGTCACCCTCTGGCAGGCCGCCTGGCGCATCAGCACCGGAGCGGACGGCGCCCTGCCCACCGCGGGAGACGTGGCGGTCGCAAAGATCTGGGCGTCGGACGGCGTACGAAGGGTCGTACAGACGGCCCAGCACCTGCACGGTGGCTTCGGCGCCGACACGGACTACCCTCTGCACCGCTACCACGCCTGGGCCAAGCAACTGGAGCTCTCCCTCGGCCCGGCCGCGGCACACGAGGAGGCATTGGGCGACCTACTGGCCGCCCACGCCCTCGGCTAGCCCGCACGCCTCAAGGACCCAGGAACGACCGGCCTCAGAAACAGCGGTTGCCCCAGAAGTGACCGGCCTTGGAAAAAACAAGGCCGGAAAAACGACCGGCCTCAGACCACGGTGCCCGGCTGGCCCTCGTCGTCCACGACGGGCCGCCCGGAGGCCGCCCAGGCCTCCATGCCACCGGCCACGTTCACCGCGTCGATGCCCTGCTGCCCGAGGTACATGGTGACCTGAGCGGAGCGCCCGCCGGACCGGCAGATCACATTGACCTTGCCGTCCTGCGGTGCGGCTTCGGTCAACTCGCCGTAGCGGGCCACGAACTCACTCATCGGAATGTGCAGTGCGTCCGCGGCATGCCCGGCCTTCCACTCCTCGTCCTCCCGGACGTCCAGCAGAAAGTCACCGTTCGCGAGGTCGTCGACGCCGACCGTGGGCACATGAGATCCGAAAGCCATGCCCCGACGCTACCCGACCACCGCCGCCCGACGGACGGACTAAGGCCCTAAGCGGTCAGCCGAGCCAGCTCCGTCTCTCGCTCGGCGACCTGGGTGAGCAACTGCTCGGCGATCTCGTCGAGGAGCGCGTCCGGGTCGTCGGGGGCGAGCCGCAGCATTCCGCCGATCGCGCTCTCCTCAAGCTCCTTGGCGAGGACCGAGAGGAGCTCCTTGCGCTGGGAGAGCCATTCGAGCCGGGCGTACAGCTCCTCGCTGTGGGTGAGCCGCTGCTCCTCGGGCACGGGCCCCGCGGCCCACTCCTCGGACAGCTCACGCAGCAACGCCTCGTCACCGCGGGCGTACGCGGCATTGACGCGCGTGATGAACTCCTCACGCCGCTGTCGTTCGCCCTCCTCCTGCGCCAGATCCGGATGCGCCTTGCGGGCCAGCTCGCGGTAGAGCTTGCGGGCCTCCTCGCCGGGGCGCACCCGCTGCGGCGGCCGCACGGACTGATCGGTCAGCATCGCGGCGGCCTCGGGGTAGAGCCCGTCGCCGTCCATCCAGCCGTGGAACAGCTCCTCGACGCCCGGCATCGGCATCACCCGCGCCCGCGCCTCCTCCGCCTTGCGCCGGTCCTCCGCGTCGCCAGTGCGGGCCGCGGTGGCCTCGGCGATCTGCGCGTCCAGCTCATCGAGGCGTGCGTACATCGGACCGAGCTTCTGGTGGTGCAGGCGGGAGAAGTTCTCCACCTCCACACGGAAGGTCTCCAGCGCGATCTCGTACTCGATCAGCGCCTGCTCGGCCGCGCGCACAGCTCTTTCGAGGCGTTCCTCGGGGCGTTCCTCGGGGCGTTCCTCAGCGCGTTCCTGCGCACGCTGCTCGGAACGCTCTTCGGACCGTGCGGCGGACCGCTCCTTGAGCCGCGCTTTCAGCTGCTCCTTGAGCCGCCCTTCTGCACCCGACCGCTGTGCCCCCTCTGCGGGAGTCTCAGGAGTCTCGGGTTGCGTCGGCTCGGCTTCCGGGATCGTCACCCGTCCAGGGTAGGCCACCGTGGCCCCGGCCCCCGGAAACCCGCGCCACAGACGCCGATCCCTGTCCCTCAGGCCCCGTCCTCCGGCCCTCAGACGCCGGTCTCCGCCGCCACCCGTCCGTCCTTGACCGCGCTCACCAGCAGCGCGTGATCCTCCTCGGTACGGTCCGCGTACGCCGTGGCGAACCGTGCCATCGCCTCGTCCAGCTCGTCGTTCTTGCCGCAGTACCCCGCTATGAGGCGCGGGTCCGCGCTGTGTGCGTGTGCGCGGGCCAGCAGGGCGCCGGTCATGCGGCCGTAGTCGTCCAGCTGGTCGGCGGCAAGCGCCGCCGGGTCCACGCTGCCTTTGCGGTTCCTGAACTGCCGCACCTGGAACGGCAGTCCGCCCACCGTCGTCCACCCGAGCAAGAAGTCACTGACGACCTGCATCCGCTTCTGGCCGAGGACCACCCTGCGCCCCTCGTGGACGCTCTCCGGCGCCTTGAAACCGGCCACCGGCAGGTGCGGCAACAGCGCGGAGGACCGTGCCTCCTTCACCTGGAGCACCAGTGGCTCGCCACAGTGGTCGAGCAGCAGCACCACATACGACCGGAGGCCCACGCTGCCCGTGCCGACGACGCGGAACGCCACGTCCTGGATCGCGTACCGCGCGAGCAGTGGCAGCCGGTCCTCGGTCAGTGTGCCCAGATACTCCTGGAGCCCTCCGGCCACCGCGGCGGCCTCCGCGTCCGGCACTCGCCGGAGCACGGGCGGAGCGTCGACGAAGCACCGCCCGGCGGAGCCGTCACCGCCCTCGACGGCCTCGGTCGCCTTCGCGGCGAAACGGGCACTCGTGTTCTTGCGCGCCTTCTCGGAGACCCGGTCCAAGGTACCGAGCAGGTCACGCGCGTCCGTGTGCGAGACCAGCTCCTCGTCCGCGATGGCGTTCCACGCGTCGAGGACCGGCATCTTCGCGAGCAGCCGCATGGTGCGACGGTAGGACCCGACGGCGTCCCTCGCGGCCTCCCCGCAGACGTCCTCGCCCGCGCCCGCTTCCCGCCCCGCGAGCACCAGGGAGACGGCCAGGCGTTTGAGGTCCCACTCCCAGGGCCCGTGCACCGTCTCGTCGAAGTCGTTCAGGTCGATGACTAGGCCGCCGCGCGCGTCCCCGTACAGCCCGAAGTTCGCCGCGTGCGCGTCTCCGCAGATCTGGGTGCCGATGCCGGAGAGCGGGGTGCGCGCGAGGTCGTACGCCATGAGTCCGGCGGAGCCTCGCAGGAACGCGAAGGGTGAGGCGGCCATCCTGCCGACGCGGATCGGCGTGAGCTCCGGGAGCCTGCTGCGATTGGACTCCCGCACGGCGGCCACGGGGTCGGGACGCCCGCCGTCCACCGCGAACTCCGCGTGCGAGGCACGGGGCACCCGCTCCCGCAGCGCCTTGCCCTCCCGCTTGGGCGACCCCTGCGCCGGCCACTCGGCGAACCCCGGCACCGGCGGCACCCGCTCACCGCGCTGCTCCGGCCCCCGCCGCTTCCCCTGCTGCCCCTGTCGTCCTCGCTGCCCGGGAATCCTCCCGCCGAGCTCCACCATGCCCATCGCCCCCGCCGGTCATCGGCCAACCCCGAATCCGGCCTCGACCGTACCGCCGCCCGCCACCGGCCGTCAGAGCCTGTGGATAACTTCGGTGACATACATCACGGCCCCCGTCGGCGCCCCCCCCGGGGCTCGCACGTCCGGGCATGCAAAAGAAGCGGTCCTCCTCCGGACTTTCGTCCGAGGGAGGACCGCTTCCTCATGGTGCGCGAGGGGGGAGTTGAACCCCCACGCCCTTTCGGGCACTGGAACCTGAATCCAGCGCGTCTGCCTATTCCGCCACCCGCGCATGGGTGTTGTCTTTGGGTCTCTCACTGTGTGGTGCGAGCGCCTGCCGACATCCAGAAGATTAGCACGCTGCAGGGGGTGGATTCACATCCGTTTGGCGGGGCACCTGCCCAGGCAGGCCGGTCCGGCAGGCCGGTCCGGGGGCGGGCTCGCCTCGCCCGGCCCGGCACCCGGAGGAAACCCGTCCAGCCCGGCACCCGGCCCCCGTCTCCCCCCGCACGCCCCACCCACGAGCGCCCGTCCCGCCCCCGACCCGCCCGAGCCCGGTGAGCTCCACAGCCAGGTGCGGGACACTGGCTCTGGGCCCCCTCTACGATCCGTTGTAAAAGGAGGCTCGAGCAGGCGTCCCGCGCAACTGCCCGTACGGGGTTCCGGGGCCACGGATCAGGGCTCTCTCAGGGGTCCTGGGAGGATCCTCAGGACCCTGGTGCGGGCATGTCTTGTGAGAGGCGACACTCGTCGACTGGGCGGACAGGGGGAACCAGCCGATTTCCCGGCGCGTGGATACGATCAGTAAGCAGTACCAGGATGACTACGACGGAGGAGGTGCCCCATGGGAGTCCTGAAGAAGTTCGAGCAGCGTCTCGAAGGCCTGGTCAACGGCACCTTCGCCAAGGTGTTCAAGTCCGAGGTCCAGCCCGTCGAGATCGCCGGCGCCCTCCAGCGCGAGTGCGACAACAACGCGACGATCTGGAACCGCGAGCGGACGGTCGTCCCCAACGACTTCATCGTGGAGCTCAGCGCCCCCGACTTCGATCGGCTGAGCCCGTACTCGGGCCAGCTGGGCGACGAGCTCTCCGGCATGGTGCGTGACTACGCGAAGCAGCAGCGCTACAGCTTCATGGGCCCCATCAAGGTTCACCTCGAGAAGGCCGAGGACCTCGACACCGGCCTGTACCGCGTGCGCAGCCGCACTCTCGCCTCCAGCTCCTCCCAGGCGACCGACGGCGCCCCCGCGGGCCCCGGAGCCCCGGCGGCCCCCGGCCGCGGCGCTGGTGGGGGCGGTGGCGGTGGCGGTGGCGGTGGCGGTTATGGCTACCCGCAGCCGCCTTCCGGAGCCGCCGGAGCCCCCGGAGGCGCACCTCCCATGCCCGCCGCGCCCCCGCCCGGCGCGGGTCGCCCCGGCGGGCAGTCCCCGGCACCGAGCAGGCCCGCGGGCCCCGGCGCCGGACCACTTCCGGGTGCCCAGGTGCGGCGCTGGATCGAGATCAACGGCAATCGCCATCAGATCTCCCGCCCGACGCTGGTGCTGGGACGCAGCACCGACGCCGATGTGCGGATCGACGACCCCGGCGTATCCCGCCGGCACTGTGAGATCCGGACCGGAACGCCCTCGACGATCCAGGATCTCGGGTCTACCAACGGCATCGTGGTAGACGGGCAGCACACCACCCGCGCTACGCTCCGCGACGGCTCGCGGATCGTCGTGGGTCAAACCACCATCGTTTACCGGCAAGCCGAAGGGTGAAGCGGGGGCAATGTCAGAGCTGACCCTGACGGTCATGCGGCTAGGTTTCCTAGCTGTTCTGTGGCTGTTCGTGATCGTGGCCGTCCAGGTCATCCGCAGCGACCTGTTCGGAACGCGCGTCACACAGCGCGGTTCGCGCCGCGAGCGGCCCCAGCAGGCCGCCCGCCAACAACAGGCCGCCGCGCCTCCGCAGCAGCGGCAGCAGGGCGGCGGTGGCCGCCAGCGGCGCGGCGCCCCCAGCAAGCTGGTCGTCTCCGAGGGCATCCTCGCCGGGACGACCGTCGCGCTGCAGGGCCAGACCATCACGCTGGGCCGTGCGCACGACTCGACGATCGTGCTGGACGACGACTATGCCTCCAGCAGGCATGCCAGGATCTACCCGGACCGTGACGGCCAGTGGATCGTCGAGGATCTCGGGTCCACCAACGGCACGTATCTCGACCGGACCCGACTCACCACCCCGACGCCCGTTCCGCTGGGCGCGCCGATCCGCATCGGCAAGACCGTCATCGAGCTGCGGAAGTAGTACTACGTCATGACAGAGCGCGAGCGGAGCGAGCGAGCCGAAACGGCTGTCCAGGCACTGGACGCCGGCGCGCTCCCGACCGGAGGGTGGGCACCGTGCGGATGTACCCGGAGCCGACGGGCGAGGTGCGCATGAGTCTGTCTTTGCGCTTCGCCGCCGGATCGCACAAAGGCATGATCCGGGAGGGGAACGAGGACTCCGGTTACGCCGGCCCACGTCTCCTCGCGATCGCCGACGGCATGGGGGGACAGGCCGCGGGTGAGGTGGCGAGTTCCGAGGTCATCTCGACGCTCGTCACGCTCGACGACGACGTGCCTGGCTCGGACATCCTGACGTCACTGGGCACCGCCGTGCAGCGGGCCAACGACCAGCTGCGCCTGATGGTCGAGGAGGACCCCCAGCTCGAGGGCATGGGGACGACCCTGACCGCCCTCCTGTGGACGGGCCAGCGCCTCGGTCTCGTGCACGTCGGCGACTCGCGCGCGTACCTGCTGCGGGACGGCGTGCTCACGCAGATCACGCAGGACCACACCTGGGTGCAGCGCCTCGTCGACGAGGGCCGCATCACCGAGGAAGAGGCCACCACCCACCCGCAGAGGTCCCTCCTCATGCGCGCGCTGGGCAGCGGCGACCACGTCGAGCCGGATCTGTCGATCCGCGAAGTGCGCGCCGGCGACCGGTACTTGATCTGCTCGGACGGGCTGTCCGGCGTCGTCTCGCACCAGACGATGGAAGACACCCTCGCGAGCTACCAGGGCCCCCAGGAGACCGTGCAGGAGCTGATCCAGCTCGCGCTGCGCGGCGGCGGCCCCGACAACATCACCGTGATCGTCGCCGACGTCCTGGACATCGACAGCGGCGACACCCTCGCGGGCCAGCTGTCCGACACCCCCGTGGTGGTCGGCGCGGTCGCCGAGAACCAGCTCCAGGCGCAGGACGACGGCTCCATGCAGACGCCCGCGGGGCGCGCGTCGGGCCTCGGCCGCCCGGTGCCGCCGCAGCCCTCCGGAGGTGGCTTCGGCCCGCCCGGCAGCGGCGAGACCACGGGATACGCCCCCGAGGGCAGCTTCGGGGACTACGCCGACGATGACTTCGTCAAGCCCGGCGGCGGCCGCAAGTGGCTCAAGAGATCCCTCTACGGAGTGCTCGCGCTCGCCGTCATCGCCGGCGGCCTCTACGGGGGCTACCGCTGGACGCAGACCCAGTACTACGTGGGCACGAACGACAAGCACATCGCCCTTTACCGCGGCATCGACCAGGATCTGGCCTGGGTCAGCCTGTCGAAGGTCGAGAAGGACCACCCCGAGATCGAACTCAAGTACCTGCCGCCGTATCAGCGCAAGCAGGTCGAGGCCACCATCCCCGAGGACGACCTCGACGAGGCCACGAGCAAGATCGAGGAGCTGGGGCTGCAGGCCTCCGCCTGCAAGAAGGAAGCCGAGCGTCGCGAGATCGAGCGCGAGAACAACGCCAAGACGGGCGAGGGCGAAGCCGGAGGCACCTCCGGCCAGCGCAGGACGCCGGGCCCGGATTCCACGACGTCCCCGCCCGTCGGGGACGAGAAGAACGACAAGAACAGCCCGACCGACAAGAACAAGTCCAAGACCGCACCGACTCCCACACCCGGCCCCAGCCTCTCCGAGGATGAGCAGAAGCTGGTCCCGCTGTGCGGTAAGCAGTAAGCAGCCGTTGGGGGCCTCTGCACGCCATGAGCAGTAGTACTACACACACGTCGACGATCGGCGCGATCGGGGCGCCGAGCCGGCGCAACACCGAGCTCGCGCTGCTCGCGTTCGCGGTCGTCATCCCGTTGTTCGCCTACATGAACGTGGGCCTGGCGCTTGACGGCAAGGTGCCGTCCGGCATGCTCGGATACGGAGCAGGCCTCGGCCTGCTCGCGGCGGTGGGCCACCTGGTCGTCCGCAAGTTCGCGGCATACGCGGACCCGCTGCTGCTGCCACTGGCCACCCTGCTGAACGGTCTGGGCCTGGTGCTGATCTGGCGGCTCGACCAGTCCGAGCGACTGCAGCAGCTGCCCAACTTCAGCGCCGCGGCGCCGAACCAGCTCATGTACTCCGCGATCGGCATCGCCCTGTTCGTCGGTGTGCTGCTGCTGCTCAAGGACCACCGCGTCCTGCAGCGCTACACCTACATCTCCATGGTCGCTGCCCTGATCCTGCTGCTCCTGCCGCTCGTGCCGGGCCTCGGCCTCAACATCTACGGCGCGAAGATCTGGATCCACGTCGGCGGGTTCTCCATCCAGCCCGGTGAGTTCGCGAAGATCGTCATCGCGATCTTCTTCGCCGGTTATCTGATGGTGAAGCGCGATGCCCTCGCCCTGGCCAGCCGCCGCTTCATGGGTCTGTACCTGCCGCGCGGGCGCGACCTCGGGCCGATCATCGTCGTCTGGGCGATGTCGATCCTCATCCTGGTCTTCGAGACGGACCTCGGTACGTCGCTGCTGTTCTTCGGCATGTTCGTCGTCATGCTGTACGTCGCCACGGAGCGCACCAGCTGGATCGTCTTCGGTCTCCTGATGTCCGCGGTCGGCGCCGTCGCCGTGGCGAGCTTCGAACCGCACATCCAGACGCGTGTGCAGGCATGGCTCGACCCGTTGGGCGAGTACAAGCTCAGCCAGGCCGGCGTCCAGGACGGTGTCATCCACTCCGAGCAGGCGATGCAGGCCCTGTGGGCCTTCGGCTCCGGCGGCACCCTCGGCTCCGGTCTCGGCCAGGGCCACTCGGACCTGATCAAGTTCGCCGCCAACTCCGACTTCATCCTCGCCACCTTCGGTGAGGAGCTGGGTCTCGCCGGCATCATGGCGATCCTGCTGATCTACGGCCTGATCGTCGAGCGCGGCGTCCGCACGGCGCTCGCCGCCCGCGACCCGTTCGGCAAGCTCCTCGCGATCGGCCTCTCCGGAGCCTTCGCCATCCAGGTCTTCGTCGTCGCCGGCGGCGTCATGGGCCTGATCCCGCTGACCGGTATGACGATGCCCTTCCTGGCGTACGGCGGTTCGTCCGTCATCGCCAACTGGGCCCTGATCGGGATCCTGATCAGAATCAGCGACACCGCACGCCGCCCGGCCCCCTCCCCCGCCCCGAACCCCGACGCCGAAATGACCCAGGTGGTCCGACCGTGAACAAGCCCCTGCGCCGGATCGCGATCTTCTGCGGGCTGCTCATCCTCGCCCTGCTCGCCCGGGACAACTGGCTCCAGTACGTCCAGGCCGACTCCCTCGCGAAGCACGAGAAGAACCGCCGCGTCACCATCGAGCGCTACTCCCAGCCGCGCGGCGACATCATCGTCGACGGCAAGCCCATCACCGGCTCGAAGGCGACGCCGGGCAGCGACCTCAAGTACAAGCGCACCTGGAAGGACGGGCCCATGTGGGCCCCCATCACCGGGTACTCCTCGCAGCGCATGGGCGCCACCCAGCTGGAGAGCATCGACGACGGCATCCTCACCGGCAACGACGACCGGCTCTTCTTCCGCCGCACCCTCGACATGCTGACCGGCGAGAAGAAGGAGGGCGGCAATGTCGTCACGACCCTCAACTCCGCCGCGCAGAAGGCCGCGTACGACGGCCTGAAGAGCAAGGGCAAGGGCGCCGTCGCCGCGATCGACCCGTCGACGGGCGCGATCCTCGCGCTGGCCTCCACGCCGTCGTACGACCCCGGCGACTTCGCGGGCAACTCGAACGCGGAAGCCGAGAAGTACCTGAGCCTGGAGAAGGACAAGGACAAGCCGATGGTCAACCGCGCGCTGCGCGAGACCTATCCGCCCGGCTCCACCTTCAAGGTGGTCACGGCGGCGGCCGCCCTTGAGCACGGCCTGTACGACGGCATCGACGAGAAGACCGACTCGCCGCTGCCGTGGACGATGCCGAACACCACCCAGCCGCTGAAGAACGAGGGCAACATCCCCTGCAAGAACGCCACACTGCGTGAGGCGCTGCGGTGGTCCTGCAACACCGTCTTCGGCAAGATCGGCTCCGATCTCGGCAAGGACAAGATGCTGGAGACGGCGAAGAAGTTCGGGTTCAACGAGCAGCAGTTCGTCCCCGTCCGCTCCAACGCCTCCAACTTCCCCGAGGACATGGACAAGCCGCAGACCGCGCTGTCGTCCATCGGCCAGTTCGAGACCGCCACGACGCCCCTGCAGATGGCCATGGTCGCCTCCGCGATCGCCAACGACGGCACGCTCATGGAGCCGTACATGGTCAGCGAGCTGCAGGCGCGCAACCTCGACGTCATCGAGAAGCACTCGCCCAAGGAGATGAGCGAGCCGCTCTCGAAGGAGAACGCCCAGAAGCTGCAGGAAATGATGGAGACGGTCGTCGAGAAGGGCACCGGAACCAACGCCCAGATCCCGAACGTCACCGTCGGCGGAAAGACGGGTACGGCGCAGCACGGCGTCGCCAACAGCAAGAACCCGTACGCCTGGTTCATCTCGTACGCCAAGACGGATTCCGGTTCGCCGGTCGCCGTCGCGGTCGTCGTCGAGGACTCCAAGGCGAGCCGTCAGGACATCTCCGGTGGCGGTCTGGCGGCTCCGATCGCCAAGGACGTGATGAAGGCGGTCATCGACAGCAAGAAGTGACCCCCATCACGCCCCCTCCACATCGGTGCACGTTGCGGTACCGGTCCGGTATCGGGTGACGGTCGCGGCCGGGTCACGCAAGACGAGCCGGGTACGGTAAGCCCGGACAGCACACCGCCGGACCACACAACGGTGCGGTCGGGACCGACGGAGAGGGCTGGATTAGCTATGGAAGAGCCGCGTCGCCTCGGCGGCCGGTACGAGCTGGGCCAGGTGCTCGGCCGCGGCGGGATGGCGGAGGTCTACCTCGCGCACGACACCCGCCTCGGCCGCACCGTGGCGGTGAAGACGCTGCGAGTCGACCTCGCCCGCGACCCGTCGTTCCAGGCCCGGTTCCGCCGTGAGGCCCAGTCTGCCGCCTCGCTCAACCACCCGGCGATCGTCGCGGTCTACGACACCGGCGAGGACTACGTCGACGGGGTCTCCATCCCGTACATCGTGATGGAGTACGTCGACGGCTCCACGCTGCGCGAGCTCCTGCACTCCGGCCGCAAGCTGCTGCCGGAGCGGGCCATGGAGATGACGATCGGCATCCTCCAGGCCCTGGAGTACTCGCACCGGAACGGCATCGTCCACCGCGACATCAAGCCCGCGAACGTCATGCTGACGCGCAACGGCCAGGTCAAGGTCATGGACTTCGGCATCGCCCGCGCCATGGGTGACTCCGGCATGACGATGACGCAGACCGCCGCGGTCATCGGCACGGCGCAGTACCTCTCGCCGGAGCAGGCCAAGGGCGAGCAGGTCGACGCCCGCTCCGACCTCTACTCCACCGGCTGTCTGCTCTACGAGCTGCTCACCGTCCGGCCGCCGTTCGTCGGCGACTCCCCGGTCGCGGTGGCCTACCAGCACGTACGGGAAGAACCGCAGGCCCCGAGCGTCTTCGACGCGGAGATCACGCCGGAGATGGACGCCATCGTCCTCAAGGCGCTCACCAAGGACCCGGACTACCGCTACCAGTCGGCCGACGAGATGCGTGCCGACATCGAGGCCTGCCTCGACGGCCAGCCCGTCGCGGCCACCGCCGCCATGGGCGCGGTGGGCTACGGCGGTCACCCCAACGACCAGCAGACCGCGATGCTGCGCCCGCAGAACAACCAGGGCCAGACGTCGATGATGCCTCCGGTCAACCCGGACGACGGGGGCTACGGCTACGACGAGGGCCGCGGCCGGCGCCAGAAGAAGAGCAACACCTCGACGTGGCTCCTCGTCCTCGCGGGCGTCCTAGTCCTCGTGGGGGCGATCCTCATCGGCAAGGTGGCGTTCACCGGGAACGGCGGTGACGACTCCACCAAGGCGCCGAACTTCGTGGGTGAGACGTACAAGGAAGCCGAGGAGTCGGCGGACAACGTCGGCCTCAAGCTGGAGATCGGCGAGCGCAAGCCGTGCGAGAAGTACCCCAAGGGTGAGATCTGCGCTCAGGACCCCGGGGCCGACGCCGAGGTCAAGAAGGGCGACACCGTGACGGTGACGGTGTCGACCGGCGCGCCCAAGGTCGCGGTGCCGAACGTCATCTCGACGAACGTCGATGACGCCACGGAGAAGCTCCAGGACGACAAGTACCAGTTCAAGGTCACGTCCAAGTCCCGGGAGTCCACCGAGGAGCCGGGCACGGTCCTGGAGCAGGACCCGACCTCCGGCACCGAGGTCCAGAAGGGCAGCAAGATCACGCTGATCGTCGCCAAGGAGAAGAAGCAGGTCAGCGTCCCGGACGTGACCGGTCTCGACTACGCGGCCGCCGAGAAGCGACTCAAGGACAACGGCTTCACTGCCTCCCGCGAGGACGTCGCGAGCGAGGATGTCGACGAGGGCAAGGTCATCAAGACCACGCCGTCGGCCGGCACCCCGGCCGACCCCGGCTCCACGGTCACCGTCCAGGTGGCCAAGGCGGCCGAGGAGTCCACCGTCCCGCCCCTCACCGGCCAGAAGCTGAAGGACGCCCGCAAGGCCATCGAGGACGCGGGTCTGACGGTCGGCACCATCACAGGGCCGCAGGACGACGACGCCCTGGTGGTCTTCTCGCAGCCCAACGCGGGCGAGAAGGTGGCGCCCGGTTCGGCGGTCAACCTGACCACCGCAGGCGGCGGTGGCGGCAACGGCAACAACGGCGGCGGCGGAGACGACGGGGACGACGGCTTCGTCGGCGGCCTGTCCCATCGCGACAAGCACGACAGGTGGCCGGGCTTCGACTACTGACCCGTTCCTGGACGCGCGTTCCAGAGCACGAGAGAGCCCCGGTGCCGCTGAGCGGTACCGGGGCTCTCTCGCTGCGTCCGTGCTCCGCGGCTAGGCCCTGTCGTCGAACTCGCGTCGTTGGCCCGGAGGGCGGCCTCGCGGCGTCTGGTGCGTGCGATCGCAAGGCGGAGGGTCATCCCGGTACTGGGCGTACCGGGATGAGCCCGGCAACGCGGCGAGCGTGCGTGCCAGGCGTCGCGAGGCAGACGGGAGTTTGACGACAGGGCCTAGCCCCGCAGCTCCGGCGGCGGTGTCCGCTCGGCGTCGACCTTCTCGATCCGCTCCAGCTCGCCCCAGACGACGTACCGGTAGCGGGAGGTGTAGACCGGCGTGCAGGTCGTGAGGGTGATGTAGCGGCCCGGCTTCTTCGCGCCCGATTCCTTCGGGACGGGGTCAAGGACCTTCACGTTGAACTTCGAGGTCTCGGAGAGCGTCGAGTACACCTTGTACACGTACCACTTGTCCCGGGACTCGTAGACGATCGCGTCGCCCTTCTTGATCTTGTCGATCCTGTGGAACTTCGCGCCGTGCCCGTCGCGGTGCGCGGCCAGCGCGAAGTTGCCCTTCTTGTCCTCGGGCAGGGCCGACTTGACCGGCTCCTTGTAGTAGCCGGCGACGCCGTCGTTGAGGACCTTGCTGCTGGTGCCCTTCTTGACCAGCACCTCACCGCCGCCCATCGCGGGCACGTGCAGGAAGCCGATGCCGTCCTTGGTGTCGATCCTGCCGGGGCCGCTCGCCCAGTGGTCGCGCACCCGGTTGCCCTGCTTGTGCGCCTCGCGGTCCGCTATGACGTTCGTCCACCACAGCGAGTAGACGACGAAGAGGCCGAGCACGAGGCCCGCGGTGATGAGGAGTTCACCGAAGACGCTGACCGCCGTGGCGAGGGGGCCGCGGCCCCGGCGCGAGGGTGCGGGGGGCGGTGCGGGCGCCTGAGCCTGCTGCTCGTCGTCGGTCGTGGCTGCCACTCGATCTGCCCCGTTCTCACCGTTCTAGTTCACGAGCGCGCTGGGCTTGCCCTTGCTGCGCGGTCGTTCCTCGACCATCTTGCCCCAGACGATCATTCGATACTTACTCGTGAATTCCGGGGTACAGGTGGTCAGTGTGATGTACCGGCCGGGTTTGGTGAACCCCGAGCCCGGCGGCACGGGACCGATCACGCTCGTGTTGCCCGGGGACGTCTGGGGCAGGATGCTCGCCATCTTGTAGACGAAGTACTTGTCCTGCGTCTCCACCACGATCGGGTCGCCCGGCTCCAGGCGGTTGATGTAGCGGAACGGCTCACCATGGGTGTTGCGGTGGCCCGCGACCGCGAAGTTGCCCTTCGCCGCGTCCGGCATCGGGGTCTTGGTGCTGCCTTCGTTGTAGTGGCCGACCATGCCGCGGTCGAGGACCTTCTCCTTGTCGATGCCCTCGGCGACCGGCACGACGACGTCAAGGCGCGGGATGTGCAGCATCGCGAAACCCTGCCCCGGCTCGAAGGTCCCGGGCTTGCCCTCGCCCTTGGCCCAGCTCTCCTGGAGGTCGTGGGCGGCGCCGTTCGCCTGCTGGTGGGCGCGGATGTTCGTCCACCACAGCTGGTACGTGACGAACAGCAGCATCAGGACGCCGACGGTGATGAAGACTTCGCCGAGCCCTCGGCTGATCACGGCGCCCGGCGACGGCCTGCGGGCGCGCTCCGCACGACGTGCCTCGACGCGGGAGAGGGGAGCGGCGGCGGATCGGGCCCCGGCGGGGCTCGCGGCCGGGCGCGCACCGCCCTTCTTGGCGGCCTTGCGGCGGGCTGCCCTGCCGCCCTCGACGGCGTTTCCCGCCCCCGGGGTGCCGTCGGGCTCCGCTTCGGCTATTCGACGGGTGTCCACCGTCCGCAGGCCCACGGTCTCGTCGTCCTGTACGGGCGGGGGCGTGGGCGCGGGCGCGGGCTGCTCGGGGGCGTATGCGCCGTACAGCTCCTCGTACGTGGGTTCCGGCTGGCTTTCGGGGGCCGGTGCCGGTGCCGATGCCGGTGACGGTGACTGCGCCCCGTACCAGTCGCGGGCGTACCCCTCGGGGTCGTACCACTCCTCTTCCTGCGCCTGCGGCTGCGGCTGCGGCTGCGGCTGCGGCTCCGCGGACGCGCTGCGGAACCACGGCGAGGAGTGCTGCCCCGGCAGCGGATCCGTCAGCGGGTCGTCCAGATGATCGACCGCCGCCTCGAACGCACCCGTGTCCCCGTGCGCGCCGTTCGCGTCGTACGGGGCTCCGGAGGAGTCGCGCTCGGGGCGCAGGTCGGTCACGCCGTGGCCCGGCCCACCACCGGGGCCAGCCCGCTCGATCGGCCGACGGCGCCGGTGTCGCCGCACTCCGCCAGCCAGTTGGCCAGCATCAGATGACCGTGTTCGGTCAGCACCGACTCGGGGTGGAACTGCACACCCTCGACCGGCAGTTCACGGTGGCGCAGGCCCATGATGATGCCGTCCTCCGTACGCGCGGTGACTTCAAGATCGGCCGGGACGGTGGCCGGTTCGGCGGCCAGCGAGTGGTAGCGGGTCGCGGTGAACGGCGACGGCAGGCCCGCGAAGACGCCCTTGCCCTCGTGGCGGACGGAGGAGGTCTTGCCGTGCAGGAGCTCCGGGGCGCGGTCCACCACGCCCCCGTACGCCACCGCCATGGACTGCATGCCGAGGCAGACGCCGAAGACGGGCACGCCGGTGGCGGCGCAGTGCCGCACCATCTCCACGCAGACGCCCGCCTGTTCCGGGGTGCCGGGGCCGGGCGAGAGCAGCACGCCGTCGAAGCCGTCCTGGGCGTGCCGGAGCTCGACCTCGTCGTTGCGCAGGACCTCGCACTCGGCACCGAGCTGGTAGAGGTACTGGACGAGGTTGAAGACGAAGCTGTCGTAGTTGTCGACGACGAGGATGCGGGTACGGCCACGGCCGTCGGCGGTACTCACTGGCCGTCCACGGTGACGTCGTTGAAGGGCAGCAGCGGTTCCGCCCACGGGAAGACGTACTGGAACAGCACATAGACCACCGCGAGGACGAGCACCAGCGAAACCAGTGCTCTCACCCAGGCGTTTCCCGGCAGATGCCGCCAGATCCAGCCGTACATGCCGTCCCTTCCGTCGCGTACGGCATGGCCTCCCTCGCCGTACCGCACCAGACTAACGGCGCAGTGCCTCCGGTTTCCCGGCCTCCACGGGCTGGGTGGCATCCAGATGTGCCCAGGCGATCAGCCGGTGACTGTGGCCCCACTCCGGTTCACAGGTCGTAAGGGTCAGGTAACGCCCCGGGCCGTCATAGCCGGATCGGCGCGGCACGGGATCGATGACACCGATGTCGCCGGGGAGCGTCTTGTAGGGCTTCTTGTCGATGCGGTACGTGAACCAGGTCGCGCCGTCGGTCAGGACGACGGGGTCGCCGGGGCGCAGCTCGGGGAAGTCCTTGAAGGGGTCGCCGTAGGTGCGCCGGTGGCCCGCCACGGAGAAGTTGCCCTTCTGTCCGAGCCGGGCGGTGGAGGCGTAGTGACCGAGGCCCTTCTTCAGGACGCCGGCGCCGGTGCCCTGGAGCACGGGCTTGTTCCACGTGAAACCGAACCGCGGGATGTACATGACGGCGAAGGCGTTGCCGTCTCTGTAGGGGGCCGGTTTCTCCGGCGAGCTCTCGGCGGGTCCCGTCCCGGCCGGTTTGTCGTCCGCGCCGGTGGATACCGCGCCCCGCGCCCACTGGTCCCGCAGCTCGTCGATCTGGCCGTCCATGGCGTTGTCGGCCTTCACGCCGGTCCAGAACAGGACGTACACGACGAAGAGCACGATCAACGTGCCGACGGTGATGCACAGTTCGCTGAACGTCCTGACGAGCACACGCACGGACACAGGCTCCCCCAGGGGCCGCTACTCCACAGGCTTCGCGTAGTGGAGATCCACTGTGCCCGAGTAGCCGGGAAGAGTCACCGCCCCGTCGTCGTCCACTTTCCAGCCGAGTCCGTAGGCATTGACGTACAGCATGTAGTTCTGGATCTCGGGGGAGGCCGCCAGGGCGTTCTTGAGCTTGCCGGGGTCGCCGACCGCGGTCACCTTGTACGGCGGGGAGTAGACGCGGCCCTGGAGGATCAGGGTGTTGCCGACGCAGCGCACGGCGCTCGTGGAGATCAGGCGCTGGTCCATGACCTTGATGCCCTCGGCGCCGCCCTGCCAGAGGGCGTTCACCACGGCTTGCAGGTCCTGCTGGTGAATGACCAGGTCATTGGGTTGCGGCTCGGGGTAGCCGGGCAGCTTGGCGGTGGCGTTGGGCGGGGCGTCGGCGAGGGTGACGGTGACCGCATCGCCGCTGAGCTTCTTGGTGCCGGCGTTCTCCTCCAGCGCCTTGAGCCGGGCGTCGTCGGCCTTGGTGCCGCCGCTGTCGCGCTGGGCGAGCGACTCGACGTCGTCGCGCAGGGAGCCGTTGGATTCGTCGAGCTCGCCGTTCTTGTGGCTGCGCTCCTGAATGAGGTCGGAGAGTTTCAGCAGGGAGGCATCCGTACGGATGTTGGTGCCCTTGGCCGTGTTGAAACTGGTGAAAAAGATCAGGCCGGCGAGGGCGAAAACAGCACCCGTAAGCACCCGAACCGGACGCCATCGGGGGCGACGGCCGGCACCTTTGTGGGGGTCGGCAGAATTGCTCAACGTACCCTTATCTCCTTCAGCGCCGCGGAAGCACTACGCTAACGGACGCCCGGGGGAGGCTTCAGCTCCGTGTAGTGCCACGCCCGGCGCGCCAGACCACAGTTACCTGCGCGGCCACGCAGCGCATCGACAGGAGAGACCCTCGTGCCGAAGTCACGTATCCGCAAGAAGGCAGACGACTACACGCCGCCGCCCGCCAAGAAGGCGACGAACATCAAGCTGACCAACCGGAGCTGGGTGGCTCCGGTGATGCTGGCGATGTTCCTCATCGGCCTCGCCTGGATCGTCGTCTTCTATGTCACGGACGGCAAGCTGCCGGTCGACCCGCTGGGCAACTGGAACATCGTGGTCGGCTTCGGCTTCATCGCCGCGGGCTTCGGCGTCTCCACCCAGTGGAAGTAGCGCCCGCACGGGCCCTCGTGCGGCGGTGGGCACGAGCAGTTCCACCGCTCCGAGCGCAAGCCTTGCCCTGAGTTATCCACAGCGCTATCCCCACCTGGGGATAAGACTGAAGATCTGTGGATAACCCTCGGCCGGTTGACGCCGGTGTGACTGGCCCACCGCATCCCCGCACCTCGCGTGCCCCTTGTCCTTCCTGGGGAAACCCAGGACAGTGACAAGGGGCACGCGTGTTCCCACATCATGCACAAGATCCGCCACACGCTGTGGACAACCTGGTACGTCAGGTGAGCTCCGCGGTCCGTACGAGGACCATGACGACCGTCGCGACCAGCACCAGCGCACAGCTGCCGTACTGGATGAGGTTCCGCCGCTCGCGGGGCGCGTGCACCATCGCGTAGCCGACGATGACACCGCCGACGAGGCCGCCGACGTGGGCCTGCCAGGCGATGTTGGGCCACCAGAAGGTGATGACCATGTTGATCGCGAGGAGTGCGATGACCGGCCGCATGTCGTAGTTGAGCCGCCTCATCAGGATGGCGGTCGCGCCGAACAGACCGAAGATGGCACCGGAGGCGCCGAGCGAGGGCCGGTACGGCTCCTCCAGGAGGTAGGTCAGGGCGCTGCCCGCGAGGCCGGAGGCCGCGTAGAGCGCGAGGTAGCGGACGCGGCCGAGGGCCGCTTCGAGCGGACCGCCGATCCACCACAGGCTGAGCATGTTGAAAGCGATGTGCATATAACTGCTGTGCAGGAACATCGCCGTCACGAGGCGGTACCACTGCCCCTCGGCGACGCCCTCGACCGAGCCGAACTCCGGGACGAAGGCGCGCCCCAGCAGATCGAACCGGTCGGTGAAGCGGTCCCCGACCGCCAGCTGCACGACGAACAGCGCGAGATTGAGCCCCACGAGGACCTTGGTCACCAGGCGCGGGTCGGCGGCGACCGTGCCGCCCGCGACCGTGCGCGGCTGGTTGGCCGCCGGCGTGTGGCCGGTGCCCGAGCCGCTGCGGACGCAGTCGGGGCACTGGAAACCGACCGAGGCACTGATCATGCACTCGGGGCAGATGGGCCGCTCGCAGCGCGTGCAGGTGATGCCGGTCTCCCGGCCCGGATGCCGGTAACAGGCGGGCAGGCCCGACGCCCCCTGTGACTCCTGCGGGCTGCCTGGCGCCTGGTCCATGGGGTCCCCTCAATCCTCGTACGAAGGCACGGTGCACACGTGGCAACGCGCCGCCCCGCCCTTCCTTACGGATGGGCGGGGCGGTTTGGTTCCCTCGCGGGCGCGCGAGGCTCCCTCGCGAATACGCGCAGGTCAGGCGTCGCGGGTCTCGATGACCACGGACTCGATGACCACGTCGTTGACCGGACGGTCGGTGCGCGGGTTGGTCTGGGTGGCCGCGATGGCGTCCACGACCTTCTGGCTGGCCGCGTCGGTGACCTCGCCGAAGATCGTGTGCTTGCGCGTCAGCCAGGCCGTCGGCGACACAGTCACGAAGAACTGCGAGCCGTTGGTGCCCGGGCCGGCGTTGGCCATGGCCAGGAGGTAAGGCTTGTCGAAGGCGAGGTCCGGGTGGAACTCGTCCTCGAACTCGTAGCCCGGGCCGCCGGTGCCGTTGCCCAGCGGGTCGCCGCCCTGGATCATGAAACCGCTGATCACCCGGTGGAAGACGGTGCCGTCGTACAGGCGGTCCGAGGTCTTCTTGCCGGTCGCGGGGTGGACCCACTCGCGCTCGCCCTGAGCGAGCTCAACAAAGTTCTTGACCGTCTTGGGCGCGTGATTCGGCAGGAGCCGGACCACGATGTCGCCCTGGTTGGTCTTCAGGGTGGCGTAAAGCTGCTCAGCCACGATCTGCCTTCCGTTGTCTTCTGTGACCCCCCGATCCTCGCACGGACCGGATTGGGACGAGTAGCCACCGACTGGGCGCGCGCCGAAGCGATCCGTGGCATTGTCGGCCGGGAGCTCTTCTTGCGCCGATTCGACCGAATGGAACGGGACAGACGGGCCGATCGGGGTAACCGGGTGGAGCAGAGATTTCTTCTTGCCGAACAACCCGCTGAACGACTCGCAGTACAACTCGCCCAGAGCCGGACTCGGAGACTGGATCGACTGGACCGGAAACAGGGCCGGCGCCAGCCCCTGTGACCCGGATGCCCGCCCTCGCATGTCTTCGGAGCGATCCGGAAGGCATGATCGCTGAAAGGGTGGAAAGGTGACATACCTATACGCCACCGAGGAGGAGGAACCCGTGACCCGCATCGACAGCGTGCGCGCCGCGACCGGCTCGGCCAAGGACAGCGTGCGTCACGCCGCGGACGCGGTGGCGCCCTACGCCGACACGGCCAAGGACCGGGCCACCCACTACGCCCACGAAGCGCGCGTACGGCTCGCACCCAAGGTGTCGCAGGCCGCTGAGCAGGCCCGTGTCCAGTACGGCGCCCACGTCGCCCCCCGCGTCGAGCAGGCCCGCACGCATGTACCGCCGAAGGTCGACCAGGCCGCGCACGAGGCCGCCGTCCGCACCCGCAAGGCCGCCCGGCAGGCCGCCGAGTACTCCAAGCCCCGCATCGAGCACGCGGTCGCCGCCGCGCAGCCCGTACGCGACGAGGCCGCGTCCCGTGGCACGGCGGCCCTCGCCGCGCTGCGCGGTCAGGTCTCGGCCAAGGAGATCCAGCGCCTGGCGCGCAAGCACGAGCGCCGGGCCAGGGCGGGCCGGCTCGCCAAGAGCCTGGCCGTGTTCGGCATCCTCGCGGGCGGTGCGGTCGCCGCCTGGAAGTGGTGGGACAAGCAGGCCAACCCCGACTGGCTGGTCGAGCCGCCCGCGGCCACGGAGGTCCCGGCCAGCACGCCGCTGACGTCCGTGGACGGCAGCGCTCAGGCGGCCCTCGACCCCGAGGTCCAGGCCAAGCAGGCCGAGGCGGAGGCGGAGGCCGACGCCACGAACGGGGAGAAGAAGAAGAGCTGACCCCGCTCTTGGAGCGAACGACGCCGTCGGGCGGGACGCAACGACGCCGTGGGGCGGGAGGCCGGGAGGTCTCCCGCCCCACGGCGTTTCACGTGAAACATGGGACGGCGAGGCCGTGCCACCCGTGAGCAGGGCGAGCACAGGCGGGGTTCAACGACAGGCTGTGAGCCATCCGAGCGCTCGTGCTGATTGGTGCACGGTGGAAAGGGAACTGCTCCTGGCATGGCCGTGAACGAGAGCTTGGACCACGACGAGGCCCCTGTGCTGGAGGCGCTGGAGCGCTACCACGACGTCGATGAACTCGCCTTCACCCCGCCCGGCCACAAGCAGGCCCGCGGCGCGGACCCCCGGGTCAGGAAGGTGCTCGGCGACGCGGTGTTCCTCGGTGACCTGCTCGCCAACGGAGGCCTCGACGACCGGCTGAACCGCGGCAACGTCCTGGCGCGCGCCCAGCGTCTGATGGCGGACGCCGTCCACGCCGAGCACACCTTCTTCTCCACCTGTGGCAGCTCCCTGTCGGTCAAGGCGGCCATGCTGACGGTGACCGCGCCGCATCGCCGTCTGCTGGTCGGGCGCGACGCCCACAAGTCCGTCATCGCGGGGCTGATCCTGTCGGGGGTCGAGCCCGTCTGGGTCAGTCCCGCCTGGGACCCCGATCGGCACCTCGCGCATCCGCCCACGGCCGACTCGTTCGAGGAGGCCTTCGCCGCCCACCCCGACGCCGACGGCGCGCTGGTGACCAGCCCTACGCCCTACGGTTCGGCCGCCGACCTGCACGGCATCGCCGATGTGTGCCACCGGCGCGGCAAGCCCTTGATCGTCGACGAGGCGTGGGGCGCACACCTGCCCTTCCACGACGAGCTGCCGGCCTGGGCGATGGACGCGGGCGCGGACATCTGCGTGACCAGCGTCCACAAGATGGGCAGCGGCCTCGAACAAGGCTCGGTCTTCCACCTCCAGGGCGACCTCATCGACCCCGCGGTCCTCGCTTCCCGCGCCGACCTGCTGGGCACCACAAGTCCCTCGGTCCTGCTCTATGCGGGTCTCGACGGCTGGCGGCGCCAGATGGTCAAGGACGGCAAGCGACTCCTCGACGACGCACTGCACCTCGCCGCCCGCACCCGTGCGGCGATCGAACGCGTCGATGGCCTGCACGTCGACGGCGCCGCCGACTACTGCGGTCCGGGGAGAGCGGCGGATTTCGACCCGCTGCCCGTCGTGATCGACCTCTCCGGCCTCGGCACCACCGGCTACCGCGCCGGGGACTGGCTGCGCGCCCACCACCACGTCGACATGCACCTCTTCGACCATCGCCGGATCAGCGCCCAGCTCACACACGCCGACGACGCCTCCACCGTGGGGCGGCTCCTCGACGCACTGCGCGATCTGGCCACGCACGCCGAGGAGCTGAAGGACGTGCCCGGGGTGACCGTGCCCGACCCGGCCGGGCTGCGCATGACGCAGGCGGCGCTGCCGCGTGACGCCTACTTCGCCTCCTACGAGGACGTCCCCGTGGAGGACGCGGCAGGGCGTGTCGCCGCCGAGATGATCACCCCGTACCCGCCCGGGATTCCCGTCGTCCTGCCCGGCGAGCGACTGACCGAACCGGTGCTGACCTATCTGCGCTCGGGGGTGCGGGCAGGCATGAACCTTCCGGACGCCGCCGACAGCGGCCTGCGGACCGTCCGGGTCACCGCGTGAACGAGCAGGAGCACGGATATGAGGGCGGGCGCATGAGCAGGGGCGAGCGCATGGATGCCTTCACCGATCTCCTTTCCCCACCCATGTACGTGGTCACGGCGGTGGCGGAGGACGGGCGGCGCGCGGGGTGCCTGGTCGGCTTCGCGAGCCAGTGCTCCCTGCAGCCCGTGCGGTTCGCCGTATGGATCTCCAAGGCCAACCACACGTACCGCCTCGCCCGGCAGGCCCGCACCCTCGCGGTCCACCTCCTGCCGCGCGACCGGCACGACCTCGCCGAGCGCTTCGGCTCCCTCTGCAGTGCCGAGACGGACAAGTTCGCCGGCCTGAAGTGGCACGAAGGGCCGGACGGAACCCTCGTCCTGGACGACGCCCTCGCCTGGTTCGCCGGTCGCGTCCATGACCGCGTCGACGGTGGCGACCACGTCGCCTTCTTCCTCGACCCGATCGCCGTCCACGCGGTGGGGGCCGGAGGGCGTGCCCCGCTCTCGCTCCACGACGCGAGCGACATCACTGCCGGACACCCCGCCTGAGCGGACAGGCTCTCAGCGCTCAGCAGCGACGCAGATCTCATCAGCGACGCAGATCACTGCCTGAGCGGGTGTGCCCCTGCTGAGCGGGGCGGTAGTCTCGTACGAGCTCAATAAGTTACCGCTTAGTAATAGTCGGGCGTCCCCGCCTGTCCGGGCGGGCGCCCGCTCGCAGATTACATCTACGTCCATCAGCCCCACCGGGACCGGTTCGAGGAGCCCCCATGCAACTCGCCGCGATCGTCGTTTCGCTGACACTCAGCGCGGTCGGCATTGCATTGTTCGTGCGCGCCTTTGTGCATTTCTTCCGCTTCTTCCGGCTGGGTGCGCCGCTGCCGGAGAACGCGAATCGTCTGGACAATCCGTGGCAGCGGAGTGTGACGCTGGTCAAGGAGTTCCTCGGCCATACGCGGATGGCCCAGTGGGGACTGGTGGGCTTTGCCCACTGGTTCGTCGCGCTGGGTTTCTACACACTGTTCCTGACGATCGTGAACGCGTACGGGCAGCTGTTCCACCCGGACTGGACGCTGCCGGTCATCGGCGGCTGGCTGCCGTACGAGATGTACATCGAGTTCATCGGCACCGGCACCACGCTCGGCATCGTGATCATGTTCGTGATCCGGCAGCTGAGCCTGCCGACCCGGCCGGGCCGCAAGTCCCGCTTCGCCGGATCGAACCGGACCCACGCCTACTTCGTCGACATCGTCATCTTCCTCATCGGTCTCTCGGTGATGGCGCTGCGCGGACTGGAAGGCGTGCTGCACCACGCGGACTACGGCCCGGACAACTACGTCTCCTACGGCTTCACGCTGCTCTTCGACGGCCTCAGCCACTCCGGCGTGGAGACCTGGGTCTACTTCTTCGCCATGCTCAAGCTGAGCGCGTCCTTCATCTGGATGATCACGGTCAGCCTGAACCTCGACATGAGCATCGCCTGGCACCGCATGCTCGGCTTCCCGAACATCTGGTTCAAGCGGGAATCCTCCGGCCGCACGGCCCTGGGCGCGCTGCAGCCGATGGCCTCGGGCGGCAAGCCGATCGACTTCGAGGACCCGGGCGATGACGACGTCTACGGTGTCTCCCAGGTCGAGCAGTTCTCCTGGAAGGGCCTGCTGGACTTCTCCACCTGCACGGAGTGCGGGCGTTGCCAGTCGCAGTGCCCTGCCTGGAACACCGGCAAGCCGCTCTCCCCAAAGCTGCTGATCATGTCGCTGCGGGACCACTCCCACGCCAAGGCGCCCTACCTGCTCGCCGGTGGCGGCAAGGACATGGAGGGCAACGAGAAGGCGAGTGCGGAGCAGCTCAAGGACGTGCCCGCCGCCGCTCTCGCCGAGGCCGAGCGCCCCCTCATCGGCACGGCCGAGGAGAACGGTGTCATCGACCCCGATGTCCTGTGGTCCTGCACCACCTGCGGTGCCTGCGTCGAGCAGTGCCCCGTCGACATCGAGCACATCGACCACATCGTCGACATGCGCCGCTACCAGGTCATGATCGAGTCCGCGTTCCCCTCCGAAGCGGGCACGATGCTCAAGAACCTGGAGAAGAAGGGCAACCCCTGGGGCCTGGCCAAGAAGCAGCGCCTGGAATGGCTCAAGGAACTCGACTTCGAGGTGCCGGTCGTCGGCAAGGACATCGAGGACCTCACCGACGTCGAGTACCTGTACTGGGTCGGCTGCGCCGGCGCCCTGGAAGACCGCGCCAAGAAGACCACCAAGGCCTTCGCCGAGCTCCTGCACATGGCGGGCGTCAAGTTCGCCATCATGGGCGGCGACGAGAAGTGCACCGGCGACTCCGCCCGCCGCCTGGGCAACGAACCGCTCTTCCAGCAGCTCGGCCAGGAAAACGTCATGGCCCTGAACATGGCCTTCGGCGAAGAGCTCGACGACGACGGCAAGACCACGCCCGAATCGGCCAAGCCGAAGAGCGCGAAGAAGATCGTCGCGACCTGCCCGCACTGCCTCAACACGCTGGGCAACGAGTACCCCCAGCTCGGCGGAGACTACGAAGTCATCCACCACACCCAGCTGCTCCAGCACCTCATCGACGAGGGCAAGCTGATCCCCGTCACCCCCGTCGAGGGCCTGATCACCTACCACGACCCCTGCTATCTGGGCCGCCACAACAAGATCTACACGCCCCCGCGCGAGATCATGGACAAGGTCCCCGGCCTGCGCCAGCAGGAAATGCACCGCCACAAGGAACGCGGCTTCTGCTGCGGCGCCGGCGGCGCCCGCATGTGGATGGAAGAACGCATCGGCAAGCGCATCAACACCGAACGAGTCGACGAAGCACTCAGCCTCAACCCCGACATCGTCTCCACCGCCTGCCCCTTCTGCCTCGTCATGCTCACCGACTCCGTCAACGGCAAGAAAAACGACGGAGCCGCCAAGGAAAGCCTCCAAGTCGTCGACGTCGCCCAACTCCTCCTCGACTCCGTCAAAACACCGGTCGACGACACCACGGGTGAGACGGCCGGGGAAGAGGCCACGGAGCACGAGCCCGCCACGTAACACTGGCGTCGGGCACCCCGTTCCACGAGACAGGGCCGGAACCGCACTGTGCGGTTCCGGCCCTGTCTTTCTGCCTGTCCGGGGCTTCTGCCTGTCCGGGCTTTCTACCTGTCCGGGGCTTCTACCTGTCCGGCTACGCGTCGAAGTCGAGCCCGACGTGGTCCGACACCGGACGGGCCTGGCACGGCAGGGTGTACCCCGCGTCCTGTTCCTCCTGGGTGAGCGCGTGGCGCCGGGCGAGCACGACCTCGCCGTCGACCACCCGCGCCCGGCACGAACCGCACAGGCCGTCGCGGCACGAGTACGGGGTCTCCGGCCGGTGCCGCAGGACGGCCGCGAGGAGCGAGGGGTCCTGCGGGGTCATCTCGGCCTCGGTGCTGCGGCCGTGCAGCCTGGCCGTGACGCGGGCGCCGCCACCGTCGCCCGCGGCCGTGTCCTCACGGATCGCCATGGACTGGTCCGCCGGGTCCGTCGTGAACAGTTCACGGCGTACGCGGGAGGGGGCGGCGCCGAGTTCCCGCAGGACCTCGTCCGCCGACTCCACCAGGCCCCAGGGGCCGCAGAGGTAGAAGTGCGTGCGGGCGTCGCGCGGTTCGGCGCCGAGCCCGGCCAGCAGGCGCGGCAGCTTCGCCGCGTCGACCCGGCCGGACAGCACCTCCGACTCGCGCTCCTCGCCGGACAGCACGTGCAGGACGAAGAACCGGCCGGTGTGACGGTCCTTGAGGTCCGCCACCTCCTCGGCGAGGAGGGTCGAGCGCGCCGTGCGGTTGGCGTAGACGAGCGAGACCTTGCACCGCGGGTCCCCGTCCAGGGCGGCGGCCGCCATGCTCAGGAGCGGGGTGATGCCGCTGCCTCCGCCGATCAGCACGTGGTGCGCGCCGGGCCGGTCCGCGAGCGTGAAGCTGCCCTTCGGCGGGCCCGCTTCCAGGGTGTCGCCCGCGGCGAGCCGCGTGACGGCGTACTCGCCGAAGCCGCCGGGACCCAGCTGTTTGACGACGATGCGCAGTGTGCCGGGCGGCGCGGAGCCGGGCGGGCGGCAGATCGAGTAACTGCGCCGGATCTCCTCCCCCGTGCCGGTGCCTGTGGCTGTACCCGCGTCCGCGCCCGCGCCCGGGGTGCCGAGACGGTGGCGTACGGCGATGTGCTGGCCGGGACGGTGGGCGAAGGTGGCGGCCAGCGCCTCGGGGACGCCGAGGGTGATGGCCACGGCGGTTTCGGTGAGCCGGTCCACGCGGAGCACCGGCAGCGCGTGGAAACCGGTCCCGGCCGGGGCGGGAGTGCGGAGGGCAGGAGTGGCGGGGGCAGGGGTGGCGGGGCTCTGCGTTCGCTCCATGAGGGTACGGACAGCTCCGTCTCGTGGTGTCATATCGCCTTCATGTGACCGAAGGTCTCCCGGCAGGAGAGACACACCAGCACGGACTGGCAGCGCGTCGCCCCGAACGGGCTCTGCGGCCGGGTGGCCGTCGAGCCGCAGTGCGGGCAGGCCACGCCGGTGCCGAGCCGCAGGTCGAGCGGTGCGGTCCGGCTGCCCGGCGGTGAGATGCCGTTCTCGGCGAGCTTGCGCCGCCCGTCGGCCGTGATCCAGTCGGTGGTCCAGGCGGGCGCGAGGACGGTCCGTACCCGCCCGTCCGGATGCCCGCAGCGGGCGAGTTCGGTCCGGATGTCCGCCACGATGACGTCCATGGCGGGGCAGCCGGTGTAGGTGGGCGTGACGGTGACCTCCACGGTCCCGTCGGGGCCCGCCGTCACCTCGCGTACCACCCCGAGCTCCCCGAGAGTGATCAACGGCAGCTCCGGGTCGGCCACCGCGGCGACCCGCTCCCGTACCTGCTCCGGAGTGAGCCGCTCGGCCGCCGACCGCTCGGAGGTCGGCCGCTCGGAGGCCGGCCGCTCGCGCACCGCCGTCACCACGTGCCCCCGGGGTACTGCCGGTGCACCGCCTGGAGTTCGGCCACCAGCGGCCCGAACCCCTCGGTGTGCAGGCCGTCCCGGCCGCCGCGGGCGTGCCAGGTGGCCTTGGGCAGGGTCAGCCCGGCCCGGTCGAGGACGCCGCCGACGGCCGCGTCCCACTCCGCCCGCAGCCCCGCCGGGTCCACGGCGACACCGTCCGCCACGAGCCGTGCGGTCACCGCGTCCGTCGCGAACAGCTCGGCGGTGTACGGCCAGACCTGGTCGAGGCCCGCCTGCATCCGGCGGTGGCTCTCCTCGGTGCCGGTGCCGAGCCGGACCGTCCACTGCTCGGCGTGCGTGCAGTGGTAGGCCGACTCCTGGACCGCCTTTCCGGCGAACCCGGCGAGTGCCTGGTCCGCGGAACCGGTGAGCGCGGCGTACAGCAGCCTGGTTTGGTGGGCGAGGCAGAGCTGGCGCGCGAGGGTGAGCGCGTAGTCCCCGTTGGGGATCTCCGCGAGCAGCACGTTGCGGAACTGCCGCTCGGTGCGGGTGAACGCGAGGGTGTCCTCGTCGCCGTGTCCGGTCAGCTCGGCGGAGTACGCGAGCAGGGTGCGGGCGTGGCCGAGGAGGTCGAGGGCGATGTTCGACAGCGCCAGGTCCTCCTCGATGGAGGGCGCCCTGGTCACCCAGGCGGAGAGCCGCTGACAGAGGATCAGGGCGTCGTCGCCCAGGGCGAGTGCGTACCGCGCGGTGTCGCTCTCCAGCGCGGCGGTGTCCCGCGGCGCGGCGGTCTCCGGCGACGTGGCGGTCTCCGGTGACGTGGCGGTGGTCTGCGAGGTGGCGGTGGCCTGCGGTGCGAGCACGGTCTCAGTGGCCATGGTCGCTGCCGCCCGCCGGAGCCGCGTACTGCTCGGAGAGCCGGTACGGCTTGCCCGTGCCGTTGCTGAACATCGGCTCCTTCTCGTCCGGCGCGGTGGCCCGGATGTCCGAGGAGCGGACCACCCAGATCGACGAAGGCTCCCCGCGCCGCGTGTACAGGTCACGGGCGTTGGCCATCGCCAGGTCGGCGTCGGCGCCGAGCACCGAGCCGACGTGCTGGTGGCCCAGGCCGCGGCGGGTTCTGACGAAGACCTCCCACGGCGTCTCGGCTCTCGTGCTCGCGTACGTACTCATCACGGTGTCCCCCTGCTCTGGCCGGCGGCCGGCGCGGTGCCCCGGGCCGCCTCGTGTGTGTCCCGTCGCGCCGCGGCCGCACCTTCGGCCCGCCCGGCCCGCTCGGCCTGTTCCGCCTGTTCCGCCTCGCGACGGGCGGCCGCGACGGCGGCCTCCCGTACCCACGCGCCGTCCTCGTGCGCGGCGACCCGGTGCGCCAGGCGCTGGCGCGCGCACTGGGAGTCGTCCGAGAGCACCTCGCGGTACTGGTCCCAGCTGACCGGCGTGAAGTCGTAGTGCCCGCGTTCGGGGTTCCAGGCGATGGCCGGGTCGGGCAGGCTCAGGCCCAGCTCCTCGGCCTGCGGCACGCAGATGTCGACGAACCGCTGGCGCAGCTCGTCGTTGGGGTGGCGCTTGATGCCCCAGGCGATGGCCCGCCTGGTGTGCGCCGCCCCGAAGGCCGCGGCGCGGTCCTTGCTCGCCGGGGTGTCCGGCGGGCCGAACATCAGCGCCACGGCCGGCAGCCACCAGCGGTTCACCGCGTCCTGCGCCATCTGCCGCTGCTCCGGTGTGCCCTGGCACAGTGCGCGCAGGGAGTCGAAGCCCTGGCGCACGTGGAAGGTCTCCTCCTGGCAGATGCGCAGCATGGCGCGGGCGTACGGCCCGTACGAGGTGCGGCACAGTGGCACCTGGTTGATGACGGCGGCGCCGTCGGTGAGCCAGGCGATGGCGCCGGTGTCCGCCCAGGTCAGCGCCGGGTGGTTGAACGTGCCCGCGTACCGCTGGCTGCCGTTGTGCAGGGCGTCGAGCAGCTCGCCGCGGCTGACGCCGAGGGTCTGCGCCGCCGCGTAGAGGTAGAGGCCGTGCCCCGCCTCGTCCTGCACCTTCGCCAGGAGGACGGCCTTGCGGCGCAGCGAGGGGGCGCGGCCGATCCAGGCGCCCTCCGGCTGCATGCCGATGATCTCCGAGTGGGCGTGCTGGCCGATCTGCCGTACGAGCATGCGGCGGTAGCCGTCCGGCATCCAGTCGTGCGGCTCGACCCGTTCGTCGTCGCGGAGCAGCTCCTCGAAGCGCTCCGCGAAACGCTCCTCCAAGTGCTCGGCGGACGCGGTGTCCGCGGTCACGTCAGGCCTCCCGTCCGGTGGAGACGGGCTCACGCGCGGTGCCCGCGGCCGTGGCGGCGGACGGCTCGTCCCGCTCCTGGAGGCCGCTCAGGAAACGCGTGTGGAAGCGGCGCAGCGGGCCGGGCGCCCACCAGTTGGCCTTGCCGAACAGCGCCATCAGCGACGGCACCAGGAGTGCGCGGACGAGGGTGGCGTCGATGATGACCGAGACGGCCGTGCCGTAGCCGAGCTGCTTGATGAAGATCAGGCGGGACAGTACGAGGGCGCCCATCGGGATGCAGAAGAGCACCGCGGCGAGTGTGACCGTGCGGCCGACCTTCTCCAGGCCGCCCGCGATGGCCTCGCGGTCCGGCAGCCCGTGGTCCACGCCCTCCTTGATGCGGGAGAACAGGAAGACCGTGTAGTCGGTGGACATCGCCAGGGCCACCGCAAGCAGGATGATGAGCATCGTCGGCTGGAGCGCGCCCTGGCCTGTGAAGTCGAACAGGCCCTCCAGGTGGCCGTCCTGGAAGACCAGGATGAGCAGGCCGAGGGTGCTGGCGAGGGTGAGCAGGTTGGTGATGACCGCCTTCAGCGGGAGCACCACGGAGCCGGTCATCGCGAAGAGGATGAGCAGCGTGGTGATCGACATCAGGGCGATGCTCAGCGGCAGGTGGTCGCCGAGGCTGCTCATCATCGCGTCGTAGAGCGCGGTGTTGCCGGTGGTCACGGTCGGGTACGGGGCGTGCACGGCCTGGACCGCGTCCAGGGTGTCCTGGGCGTCGAGCGACAACGGGGCGTCCTTGAGCGCCAGTTGCGTCTCCCACATTCCGTCGCCGATCGGGCGGGGCTGCGTCACGGCGGCGACGCCGTCGAGACCGGCCAGCTGCTCGCGGTAGGCGGCGAGCTTGGCGCCCGCCTCCTTCGGTGCCTCGGAGATGAGGTGGACCGGCGACTGGAGCGAGCCGGGGAAGTCCTTCTCCAGCGTCGCGTACACCCGGCCCGCGTCGGAGTCCGCGGGCATCGAGGCGGAGTCGATGCCGGTGAACTTGATGCCGAAGGCGGGCAGGGCGAGGACGACGAGCACCGCGCTCGCGGCCACCGCGGCGCTCACCGGGCGGCGCATGACGCCGTGCGAGAAGCGGTACCAGCGGCCGCCGGACTCGTTGCCCGTGCCGTGCTCCTGGGTGCGCTGCCAGCGCTTGGGCGCCCACTTGTTGATGCGTCCGCCCAGCGCGGTGAGGAGCGCGGGGAGCCCGAGCAGCGCGAAGAGCAGTGCGCCGAGGGAGGTGGCGATGCCGGCGATGCCCATCGTGTAGAGGAACCGCTGCGGGAAGACGAGCAGCGAGGCCAGCGCCACGGCGACGGTCAGGCCGCTGAACAGGACGGTGCGGCCGGCCGTGCGCATGGTCCGGCCGACGGCGTCGAGGGTCTCGTGGCCGGCCCGCAGCTCCTCGCGGAAGCGGGAGATGATCAGCAGGCTGAAGTCGATGGACAGGCCGATGCCGAGCGCCATCACCAGGTTGAGGGCGAAGATCGAGAGGTCGAGCACGGTCATCACCGCGCCGAGCACGCCCAGCGCCACGGCGATGGAGACGAGGGCGCCGCCGAGCGGGATCAGCGCCGCGATCACGCCGCGGAAGATGAAGAGCAGCAGGATCAGCAGGATCGGGAAGGCGAGCGCCTCGGCCTTGCCGAGGTCCTCGCTGGAGATCGTGCTGGCCTCGACGTTCGAGGCGGTCGGGCCGCCGAGGGTGACGCCGTCGGCCAGCTTCTTGTCCGCGTCGAGGGCGTCCTGGGTCGCGGTGACCGCCTTGGTGACGGCGTCGCCCGGCGCGAATCCCTTGACGGAGGCGACGAAGTAGGTGCTCCGGCCGTCCTTGCGCACCATCGCGGGGTTCTTGGCCGAGACGTAGTCCTCGACGCCCGTGACCTCCGGCCGCTTCTTGATCAGGTCGACCGCGCGCCGCAGCCGCTCCGGCCGGTCGGCGGAGCGGGGGTCGACGGGCTTGTCCAGCTCGACGAGAACGACATAGCCCTGTTCGAGGCTGGCGCCGGTGGCCTTCTCCACGTCGCCGAGGACCTGGACGGCGGCCGATTCGGAGTCGTCGTAGTCGTCCACGCCCATGGTCATGGACTTCATCTGGGATCCGCCGCCCGCAAGACAGACGAGCGCGAGAAGCCCGACGGTCCAGAGCAGACGCCGCGGTCCCCTCTTCAGCAGGTGCAACAGCCTTTCGAACACTTCTCAAACTCCCTTTCGCGGGGGGGGGCGTGACAGGGCTGAGGGCGGGACGCCCCCGTGGGTGATGAGGTCGCGGACCGGCCGTGCAATCCACGGCAGGGCTATGGGGTACGCCACAGCGTCTTTCTCGGGGGGCGAGGGATTGCGGGGGCGGTGTCCCGGACTCTTCTGATGTGCGTGCCGCTTCGGTGCGCGGCCCCGTGCCGTTCTCCGTACCTCTGCCGTGCCCCTGCCGTACCTCTTCGCAGTACCTCTGCCGTGCCCCTGCCGTACCTCTTCGCAGTACCTCTGCCGTACCGCCCCCGAGCGCCCCGCCGCGCGCTCGCGGCGGCCACCGTCTGCCCGCCTGTCCAGGAAGGACCGCGCCACCATGTCTTCTGACGTCCGCGCACGCGCTGCCGCGCCGCCCCCCGAGGGGGACGACGGCGGGGATCCCGCGCTGCGGCCCTGGCTGTCGGCGCTGCGCGAGCTGGTGCCGATGCCGGAGAGGTACCGGGAGCTGCGGGTGGGCCGGGACGAGGCGCGTGCCCTGCTCGGCTGCAAGGACGAGCTCCTCGACCGGCTCGCGGAGGGCGGCCTCGCCCACGAGGGCTCCGGCGCCGAACTCCGCTTCGACTACCACGACTTGGCGAACACGGCCCTGTACTCCGGCGCCGTCGCCAGCGTCCCGCTGGCCGGGCAGCGGATGATGCTCCGGTTCGCCTCGGGCGCCCCCGACACCTGGACCCCGCCGCGCCACTGGACGCTGGACTGGCGGCTGCGCTGCCGCGAACCCCGGTGTCCCGGCGGCACCTGGCGGATCGCGCTGCCCACGCCCGAGGTGTTCGGCGGCGGCATCGACGCGCTGGAGTGCGACAAGGCCGCCGTGCACGAGGACGGCGCGCTGGTCGTGCGCGACGCCGCGTCGCTGCGCCTGAGCGGCCGGGTCACCACCTCCGGGTGGCGCGCCCCGCTGCTCTCGGCCACCGCGCGGCGCCACTTCGACGCGCTGGTGGGCGAGTTGCGCGACGGTACGTACCGCTTCCAGTGGATGCACCCGCTGCTGCGCACCGACCCGGCCGCGACGAAGCGGCTCGGGATCATGGACTGCACGGTCTGCGCCCTGGAGCTCCAGCGCCGGGCGGCGGCGGACGGGCTGACCACCCGGACCCGGCGCGGCCGCTACCTGGGGGTGCTCGACGCCGAGCACGCCTGGTGCGAAGTCCTGGACGAGGACGGCGTGTTCAAGCCCGTCGACCCGGTCTTCGCGGTCCTCTCCGAGCGGCACAGGCCGCCCCACGAGGAGTTCTCCGACTTCTGCGCCGGCTCCGTCCCGAGCCGGTTCCTGCCCTGGTCCGTGCCGGCCGGCGAACCGCTGGCCGTGCACGACTGCCCCGTCGGCGACGGGTCCTGGGACAACACCTTCAGCGGCACCACAGCGAAAGGCAACGCATGAGCACCGTACGGGAGATGCTCGTCGAACTGACCGGCATGACGGAGTTCGGCGGCGAGATCGCCGACGACGCCGACCTCAGCACCAGCGGGGTCGACTCGGGTGACCTGGTCCGCCTGGTCCTGCTCATCGAGGAGCGCACCGGCGTGGAGGTCACGGCGGAGGACATGGACGGCCTGTCCTCCATCGCCGACTACGAACGCATGATCACCACCCGCCGTGCGGCGGCGGGAGCCGCCTGATGTGGCTCTCCCAGGTCCTGCACCGCAACCAGCAGTGCTTCGGGGACCGCACGGCGCTGATCGACGCCGACCGTTCGCTCACCTGGACCGAGCTGGCGGAGCGCACGACCCGGCTCGCCCGCGGTCTCGCGGCGCGCGGCGTCGCCAAGGGGGACCGGGTCGCCGTCCTGTCCCTGGACCGCGTCGAGGTCATCGAGTCGTACTTCGCGCTGGCCAAGCTCGGCGCGCTGTTCGTCCCGCTGAACCACAGCCTGACGGCGCCCGAGGTGGCCGACATGGTGCGGCGCACCGGGGCCGGTGTGCTGCTCGGTGAGTCCGCGCTGCTGGCGCGCCACCCCGATCTGCCGGTGCGCCTCCGGCTCGCGGTGGACGGTCCGGAGTACGCGGAGCTCACCGCCCCGCGGGCCGAGGGCGACGGCGCGGAGGACTTCCGGCTCCCGGACGTGGCCGACAGCGACCTCGCCGCGATCCTGCACACCTCGGCCACCACCGGCCGGGCCAAGGGCGTCACCGTCGACCACGGCTCGTTCCGCTCCATCTCGCTGGGCTGGCTCGCCGTGGCGGCGCCGTCCGACGACATGGTGCTGGTCAACTGCTGCCCGCTCTACCACGGCAGCATGACCGTCATCCTGACCTACCTGGCGGCGGGCGCCACCGTCGTACTGCTGCCGGGCTTCACACCGCAGCGGGCGCTCGCGGCGATGGAGCGCCACCGCGCCACGCACGTCTGGCTCGTCCCGCAGATGCTCCGCTTCCTGCTGCAGAGCAAGGCCATGGCGAGCACCGGCCTCGGCTCCCTGCGCGAGGTCCTGTACGGGGCGGCGCCGATGCCCGTCGAGGTGCAGGCCGAGGCCGCCGAGCGGCTCGGCTGCGGCTTCCGGCAGGTGTACGGCATGACCGAGGTGGGCGGCCCGTTCGCCACTCTCGGCCCGGCCGACCACCTCGCCGCGGGCCCCGGCGCGCTGCCCGCGGGCCGGGTCATCCCCGGCATGTCGGTACGGGTCCTCGACGACGCGGGCGCGGAGCTGCCGCTCGGCACCGTCGGCGAGATCACCGTGCGCGGCCCCGGGCTGATGCGCGGCTACTGGAACAACCCGGCCGCCACCGCCGAGATCACCGTCGACGGCTGGATCCGCACCGGCGACCTCGGCCTCCTCGACGAGAGCGGGCTCATCCGCCTCGTCGACCGGCGCAAGGACCTGATCCTGCGCGCCGGGCAGAACGTCTACCCCGCCGAGATCGAGCGCGCGCTGCTCACGCACCCGCTGGTGCGCGACGCGGCCGTGGTCGGCGTCCCGGACGCGGACTACGGCGAGGTCCCGAAGGCGTACGTCGTCACCGGACCCGCCGATCCTTCGGACACCGCGGCCGACGAGGCGCCCGCCGTCACCCGGGCCGAGCTGATGGCCCACCTCACCGAACGCCTGGCGCCGTACAAACGCCCCCGGCATCTGGAATTCATCGACCAAGTGCCCCGCAGCCCCGCCGGAAAGATCCTCAAAAAGCTGCTGCGCGCCTGAGCCGGAAGGAAGGCCATGACCAGCGCACCGACGCTCGACCTGCGCTACACCGCGGAGCGCACGCTCCGCGTCTCGGACGACACCGAGCTCTACTACGAGATCCAGGGGGACGAGGGCCCGCACCTCACCCTGGTCAACAACTTCTTCATCATCGCCCCGATGTGGCGGAACTTCACCGCCGAACTGGCCAAGCGGAACCGGGTCCTCACCTACGATCTGCGCAACCAGGGCGCCTCCTCGGTCTCCCCGGACATGACCTGGGAGGACCACGTCGAGGACCTGCGGGTGCTGCTCGACGGCCTCGGCATCGAGCGCACCCATCTGCTCGGCACCTCCGCGTCCGGGTTCATCTGCCGTGACTTCGCGGCCCGTTACCCCGAGCGCGTGGACGGCCTGATCCTGACCGGCCCGTCCTGCACGCCCGGGGACGGCGTCCGGCGCCGGGCCACCGAGCGCGCCTGCATCAACTCCCTCGAACTGGGCGGCACCCAGGCGCTCTGGGACCACCTCTACTCGGTCGTCTTCAGCGAGGCGGCGATGCGCGAGATGGGCGCCACCGGCTACCTCGGGCTGCGCTCCGCGTTCACCGCCATCCACCCGCCGGACCCGATGCTCACCAACCTCAAGTGCGCCACCCAGGTCACCGACGGCCCGGAACTCCTCGCCGCCATCAAGCAGCCGACCCTGCTGCTCCTCGGCGACAAGGACGACATGTGGAACGAGACGCTCGGCGCGGAGGCCGGGCGGCTCATCGAGGACTGCGAGGTCGAGTGGATGCACGACGTCGGCCACCTCCCGTACATGGAGGACGCCGACGGCTTCCAGGCGCGGGTCCAGCGCTTCCTCGACTCGCTGGCGGCCCGCGAGGCGGCCGTGGCCCCGCAGACCGGAGACCCGGCCGGCGGCCCCGCCGCCGACGAGACGGCCACCGGCGGCGTTTCCGCTCCGGTCGCCGGTGTCCCCGAGGGTGACGACGCGCTGCTCGCCGTCCTCTGCGCGCTGCTGCGCGAGATCGTCGCCGACCGGGCCGACCTGCCCGTGACGGGCCTCGCCGAGACGCCGCTGAACAGCATCGGCCTGGAGTCCTGGGCGTTCACCCTGCTCCTCGGCCGGATCGAGGAGCAGCTCTCCGTCGAGTGGGACATGGACGTCCCGCCGGAGGTCTTCGAGAGCCTCGCCTCCATCGCCGCCCATCTGCGCGCCCACCACAGCCCCGCCCTGCCCGACACCTCCCAGGAGTCCGCCAAGTGACCGCCACCACCACTCCCGCCGTCCACGTCATCACCGGGGCGACCGGCTTCGTCGGCGGCGCCGTCGCGCTGGAACTGCTCCAGCAGACCTCCGACCGCCTGGTGTGCCTGGTGCGCGGCGAGGACGACGAGGCCGCGACCCGCCGCCTGCACGACGCCCTCGGCCACGCCGCCGAGATGTACGACGTCCCCGGCCTGCTGCCCGCGATCCTTGAGCGCACCCGCGCGATAGCCGGGGACATCACGGACGAGGCGCTGCCCGAGTCCGCGAGCCGGTTCCTCGCCGCCGCGGGAGGCGTCGCGCCCGGCGCCTTCTGGCACGTCGCCGCCTCCCTCAAGTACGAGGACCGGCACGCCGACGAGATCAACCTGATGAACGTGTCCGGCACCCGCAACGTCCTCGCGCTCGCCAAGGCCCTCGGCGAGCCGGTGTTCAACCACGTCAGCACCGCGTACGTCGCGGGCAAGCGCACCGGCCTGATGCACGAGGAGTTCCCCGGCGACACCGAGTCGGCCAACAACGTCTACGAGGCCACCAAGACCATCGGCGAGCAGGAGGTCGCCGCCTCCGGTCTGCCGTGGCGCGTGCTGCGCCCCTCGATCGTCATCGGCCACTCCGCGACCGGCGCCGCCACCAGCTTCACCGGCATGTACGGCTTCGTCTCCTCCGCGCTGCGCTTCCGCCGCGCCGTGGAGAAGGAGTTCGGCAACCTGCTCCAGCACCGGCAGGTGCCGATCATCGCCGACCCGGACATCGAGTGCGACCTCGTCCCCGTCGACCTGGTGGCCAGGAACGCCGTCGCCATCGGCCGTACGGGGGCGCTGAGCACCATTTACCACCTCAACAACGGCGGTTCGCCGAAGGTCGGCGAGGTCATCGAGGAGGTCTTCGCGCTCACCGGGCTGCGCAAGCCCCGCTTCGTCTCCAACCGGGGGCTGCTCACCGCGATCGACCTGAAGCTCGACGAGGGCATCCAGTTCTACGCCTCGTACATGATCAACGGAAAGCGCTTCGACCAGACGAACACCGAGTCCGTCTGCGGCGAGGGCGCCCAGCGCTTCGACCTGGACCGCGCGGAGGTCAGCCGCTTCGTGCAGTGGTACCTGGACCGCATCGAGTCCGACGGCCGCAGCTCGGCACCGGCCCGCGCCTCCTTCGCCTTCAAGGCCACGCGCCGCCTTGCCACCACCAGCTGAGCACCACCGCTGAGCACCGCCCGTCGGGCACTGCCCACTGAACACCGCCCGTCGGGCACTGCCCGCTGAGCTCCACCGCTGAGCACCGACCGCGCCGACGGTGTCCCCCACCGCCGTCGGCGCCCGGTGCCCGCACCCGCCGTACGCCGCCGTACGCCGACCACCCACGCCCGAGACGCCGCACCCGTCTCCCGTCCCCTCCAGGAGAGGAGACCGCGCATGCACCTGCCCGACGATCTGCCCAAGCCCGGGAAGCTGTTCACGCTGGGTCTGATCACCCAGCAGGCCGCGAAGAAGTACCCCGACTCGCTGTTCTACCTGGACCGGCCCTTCGACCTCGCCCCCGAGCTCGGCCTGCGGCCGACCTACGCGCAGGCCGCCGAACTCGTCGAGGACACGGCCGCCCGGCTGTACGCCGCGGGGGTGCGCCCCGGCGACACCGTGGCCGTCTTCAAGAGCCACAACGCCGACATCCTCTTCCTCGCCTGCGCCATCGGCCGGGTGGGCGCGGTCCCCGCCATGCTCGCGCCCTTCCTGGAGTGGCCGACCGTGGTGACGATGATGAGCCGGCTCGCACCGGACCACTTCATCACCGACCCGGCCGTCCTGGCGCGCGCCGGGGAACACGTCGAGGCGCTGCGCGAGCACGCCCCGTCCGTCCTGCTCGCGCACGGCGAGGCGGCCGGGCTGCCCTCGCTCGCCACCACCGCGCCGGGCGAGGCACCGCCGTACCCGGACATCCCGGAGGACGCGCCCGCGCTGATCACGCACACCTCCGGCACCACCGGGGTGCCCAAGCTGGTCGCCGCCGCCCGCCGCGGCACGCAGCTGCCCATCAACACGCAGGCCAAGATGGCGAAGCTGCTGCGCTACCGCGAGACGTTCGCCATGTGCATCTCGTTCGTGCACGCCCGCACCTACGCGGCGCTCGCCACCGCGATGCAGCTCGGCGTCGGCATCGCCCCGCTCGCCGACGCGGACGTGGACAGCGTGCGCGAGGTTCTCTCCGAGTGCCGCCCCGGCTGTGTCGAGGCGCACCCCAACATGTACCTGCACTGGGAGGAGCTGGCCGGCATCCCGGACGGCCCCTTCGAGCGGGTGCGCATCTTCATGAGCACCTTCGACGCGATCCACCCGCGCAGCATCCGCACCCTGCTCGGCGCGAGCCGGCGGCGCTCCCCCCTGTTCATCCAGACCTACGGACAGACCGAGACCGGCCCGGTCACCATGCGGATCTACACCCGCCGCAACATCGAGAAGGCGGACGGCCGTTGCGTCGGCTTCGTCTTCCCCGGCATGACCAAGGCCCGCATCCGGCCCCGCCCGCAGGACGAGGGCACCCGCAACGGCTACATCCAGGCCAGGTCGTCCGGCGTCGCCCTCACCTACGTCGGCCAGCAGGAGCTGTACGACGAGCGGTGCGACGACGACTGGTGGAACCTCCAGGACATCGGATACAAGACCCGCTGGGGCTGTGTGCACCTGATGGACCGGGAGTTCGACCAGACGGACGGCCTGGAGAGCCTGCTGGCCGCCGAGGACTCCCTCATCGAGGCGCTCCCCGAGCTGACCGAGGCCGTCTTCGTCCGGATCGGCGACACCGTACGGCCCGTGGTGAGCACCCGCCGCGACCTGCCGCTCGACCGCGCCGCCTGGCGGGCCGCCGTCGCGCACCTGCCCGAGGTCGCGGAGCCGGTGCACGTGGCGTGGGAGCACATGCCGCACACCGCCACCTGGAAGGTGAAGCGGAACGTCCTCGCCGCCGGTCTGACGGACGGTTCGATTCCGGCTCTGGACGAGGTGCTGAGCTGAGATGACCACCCACCCCCTGCCCGTTCCGCTCCCCCGGGAGTGGACCACCGGCGCCGGCGTGCGCGTCGAGCGCGCCCGTACCGCCGTCGACGGCGAGAGCGCCCTGCGGGAGCTGGAGAACGCACTGGACACCCGCCGGGGCGCCGTCCTGCGCTCCGACTACGAATCGCCGGACCGCTACCGGCGGCACGCCGTCGGCTACAGCGACCCGCCCGTCGAGATCGTGCTGCGCGGGCTGCGCACGGTGGAGGTCCGCGCACTCAACGCGCGCGGCGAGGTGCTTCTGCCGGTGCTGCGCGCGGCGGCGCGGCGCTCCCTGCGCGAGGTCCGCGAACTCGCCGCCGACGAGCCGGGCTTCACCGGCCTGGTGCGCGCCACACCCGGCCAGGACATGTTCAGCGAGGAGGACCGGTCGCGCAGGCCCGGCGCCTTCGACTTCGTGCGGGCCGTGCGCGACGCGTTCTCCGGCCCCGCCGGGGACTTCCTCGGGCTGTACGGCGCCTTCGGCTACGACCTCGTGCTCGCCTTCGACCCCGTACCCCTTCGGCAGCCCGGCCGCTCGGACCACGACCGCGACCTGGTCCTCCACCTGCCGGACGAGGTGACCGTCACCGACCCGGTGGCGGGCACCGCCTGGCGGCACACCTACGAGTTCACGGCCCACGGCCGCAGCACGCACGGCCTCGCGCGGACCACACCCGCGCGGCCGTTCCGTGCCGGGGACCCCGCGGGCGCCCCGGCCGGCGACCACGCCCCGGGCGAGTACGCGGCGCTGGTGGACCTCGCACGGGAGCGGTTCCGCGCGGGCGACCTGTTCGAGGTGGTGGCCAGCCGCACCTTCGACCGGCCCGCGCCCTGCCCGCCCTCGGAGCTGTTCCGGGCCCTGCGCACCCGCAACCCCTCGCCGTACCAGATGCTGATGAACCTCGGCGAGGGCGAGCACCTGGTGGGCACCTCGCCGGAGATGTTCGTCCGGGTGCACGCCCGGCACACGGCCGACGGCACCGGCTGGCGCGTGGAGTCGGCGCCCATCAGCGGCACCGCGGCCCGCGGCCGCGACGCCCTGGAGGACGCCGAACAGGTCAAGGCGCTGATCGTCTCCGAGAAGGAGGAGGCCGAGCTGACCATGTGCACCGACGTGGACCGCAACGACAAGTCCCGGGTGTGCGAGCCCGGCACCGTCCGCGTCATCGGCCGCCGCCAGCTGGAGATGTACTCGACGCTGATCCACACCGTCGACCACGTCGAGGGCGTGCTGCGGCCGGAACGGGACGCGCTGGACGCCTTCCTCAGCCACATGTGGGCGGTGACGGTCACCGGCGCGCCCAAGCACGCGGCCGTCGCCTTCCTTGAGGAGCACGAGCGCTCCCCGCGCCGCTGGTACGGCGGCGCCGTCGGCCGCGTCGGCTTCGACGGCACCCTGGACACCGGCCTCACCCTGCGCACCGTGCACCTGCGCGACGGTGTGGCCCGGGTCCGTACCGGCGCGACGCTGCTCTACGACTCGGTGCCCGAGGCCGAGGAGCAGGAGACCGAGCTGAAGGCGAAGGCGCTCCTCGACGTGCTCGCCGCGCCGTTCGGCCCGGGGGCGGCCGGTTCCTCCGGTGCGGTCCGCGCGTCCGGTGCGGCGGGCGTGGTCCGTCCGGCGGGCGGGGGCCGCTCCGCGTACCGCCCGCGCGTGCTGCTCGTGGACCACCAGGACTCCTTCGTGCACACGCTGGCCGGCTACCTCCGGCAGGCGGGCGCCCGCGTCTCGACGTACCGCGGCGGCTTCGACAAGTCCCTCGTGACGGACGTCGATCCCGACCTGCTGGTCCTCTCGCCGGGTCCCGGCCGCCCCGAGGACCACGACACGGCGGGCACCCTGCGCGTCGCCGAGGACCAGAACATCCCGGTCTTCGGCGTCTGCCTCGGCATGCAGGCCATCGTGGAGTACCTGGGCGGGCGCCTCGCGGTGCTCGACCGCCCCTTCCACGGCAAGCCGTCGACGGTCTCGGTGGTGGACGGGGGCGGGGAGCTGCTGAGCGGCCTGCCGCCGCGGTTCACCGCGGGCCGCTACCACTCCCTGTACGCCGATGCCGGGGCGCTGCCGCCCGGCCTGCGGGTCACCGCCCGCTGCCCGGACGGGGTGGCCATGGCCGTCGAGCACGAGAGCCGGCCGCTGGCGGGCGTGCAGTTCCACCCCGAGTCCCTGATGACGCAGTTCGACAACCACGGACAGCTGCTGATCGGCAATGTCCTCGCGCGACTGGCACGGCGGCCGCAGCCCGCCGGCAGCGTGCCCTGTGTGTGAGCGCCCCCGAGTGTGAGTGCCCCCGAGTGTGATGGAGAGAGGTACACGAGCATGACTGACACCGTTGCCCCGGTCCGGGCCGATGCCGCCGTCCGGCGGACCTGGCAGGCCCCCGGCGAGCTGCACCCCGACGACCGCCGCGAGTTCGGCGCGATGCTGCGCTACTGCCTGGACGGCACCGACGAGGGACGGATCGACCTGGAGACCGTGCCGCGGATCGAGTTCGGCGCCGCCGACGCCGCGCACGCCGACCGGGTCGAACGGCTCCTCGGCGAGGCCTTCAGGCGCTTCGCGGGCGCCCCGCAGCGCGCCGACCGCACCCGCCTGGACCGCTGGGACCTGGCCGCCGAGCCCGCGGCGCCCGCCGCCTCCGGCCCGCTCGGCGACACCCCCGCCGACGGCCGCATCGGTCCGGGCCTGTTCGTCAGCGGCCCCCGCAACGCGCTGCTGATCCGCACCCTGGAGCGGCTGCTCGGGCAGACCGCCGCACGGCTCGGCGCCGCCGAGTACACGGTGCCCGCGCTGCTGCCCTGGACCACCCTGGAGAAGGCCGGCTACACCGGCAACTTCCCGCAGCACATCACCGCCGCCGGGGTCGTCCGCCCCGACCTGGACGCGCTCGACCGCTTCGGCACCGCCACCGATCAGGCGGCCCGCGCGGCCGAGCTGGAGTTCACCCCGGTCGCGCTCGCGCCCGCCACCTGCCTGGGGCTGTTCGAGCGCTTCCAGGGCGCGCGCCTCGACGAGCCGCTGACGGTCACGGCCACCGGCCAGTGCAGCCGCTACGAGGGCAAGGCCACCGCCGACACCTCGCCGACCCGCCGCTGGTCGTTCAGCATGCGCGAGATCGTGTACGTGGGTGACCGGCCGGGCGCCCGCGCCTTCCACGCCCGGGTCCTTGAGGAGCTGCTCACGCTCGCCGAGAGCCTCGGCCTGCCGTGCAAGGTGCAGCCGGCCTCGGACCCGTTCTTCACCAGCGCCCGCCCGCAGATGGCCCAGTACCAGGCGGCGATGGACGTCAAGTACGAGCTGGTGGGGCGGATGGCGCACGACGGCTCGGGCGTCGCGATCTCCTCGCTCAACTACCACAACCAGCACTTCGGCAAGGGCTTCGACATCGCCTACGCCGGGCAGCCGGGCTTCTCCGTCTGCTGGGCCTTCGGCCTGGAGCGCTGGGCGCAGTGGCTCGGCGGTTACCTCGGCGACGACCCGACGGGATGGCCCGCGCAACTGCGCGAGCAGTGCTGACGACTGCCGCGCGCCCGGGCCGGCACAGACGTGGCCGGCCCGGGCGCGCGGTCGGGCGGATCAGCGCCAGGCTTCCTCGAAGTTCCGCCGGGCCCGGTGCAACCGCGACCGCACCGTGCCGACCGGCAGGGAGAGCACCCGTGCCGTCTCCCGCTCCTCCAGGCCGTAGACGGCACGCAGCGTGAGGATGTCCCGCTGGTGCGAGGGCAGCCGGTCCAGTACGTCGGCGATGGCGACGCCGAGCGAGGGGTCGGCCGGGGACGGCTGGTCGACCAGTTCGGCCGTCGCGGTCTGCCCCGCGCGCCGCGCGGTCCGCGCGGCCTCCCGCACCGTCACGGCACGCACCCAGCCGTAGAACGCCGCCGGCTCCCTGAGCGTGCGCAGCCCCCGGTACACGGCGAGCAGCGATTCCTGGACCGCCTCGGGCCGGTGTCCGGCGTCCACCGAGGAGCAGAGCCGTCGTACGAACGGCGTGATGTGGAGCAGCAGATCGTTCACCGCACGGTGATTTCCCGCCTGCGCGCTCAGGATCAGATGGGTAACTGGTTGGGCCGTGGCCGTCTCGTTCATTCCCCCGCCTTGCTGACATGTCTCGATGACCAGTGGATTCACGGGAATCGAGCACGCTGAAGGCAGCCGGAATAACCGGCTCCACTCTGCCCAACCCCCGTGCCTTCGAGGCTAGTGACAGAGATTGGCTGAACAAGTAATTGGCACTGGCTGGATTGCGCCATGGCAAAGATTCGCCATGGCGCTCCTCGCTGTCCGGCCGTGCGGACGACACCGGTACGCCGCTCCGGTCGCAAAAGAGGAGAGTCCGCCCCGTTTGTCGCAAGTCTCCTGCACGAGGCGTGATCTGACTCTCACTTACCGCTCTCACCTGCGAGGTCGCCCTAGAGTGACCCTCTATTCGTCGGTAGCCGCTGGACAGCGCCAAGCTCATTCACCGGAGGGCCGCTCTGTGAGAAACCGTGGACCCGGCACGGATGCCCAGGTGTCCGAAGCCTCACGGCTCGCTGTCTACATGGAGCTGCGAGAGCGCGGCGGCTCCGATCCGGAAGAACTGACGGACAGTTTCGGAATGTCCTCTTCCGAAGCGCGCGCGACGTGGGGTTCCCTACGCCGCCTCGGACTGGTGAGCTGGCCCTCCGAGACGGGCGACCGCGTCCTGCCGGTGGATCCGGAATTCGCGCTGATGCGGATGCTCCGGCAGCAACAGGCCATGGCCCAGCGCAGCCTGGAGGAGTCCCTGCGGATGCACGAGGCGATGGAGTCGCTCCTTGAGGTCTACCTCCCGGCGACCGGCTCCTCCCAGTCGCGCGTGGAGGTCACCGCCGCGGGCACCGTGGACGAGATGGTGCAGGCGCTGTACGACGTCACCGACTCGGCGCGCTCCACCCTGCGCACCGCCTACGCGGAGGCCAGCCTGCCGGCCCGCCTGCGCCGCAGGCTCGGCCCCATCCGGCAGCAGATGTTCGACCGGGGCATCCGGATCCGCTCCGTCCGGCTCCGCCGCGACTCAGCGTCCCCCGGCACCTACGACACGTTCAGCCGCCTGGCGGCCGCGGGCGTGGACCTGCGGCTCGCCTCGGTCATCCCGCTCAACATGGTGATCATCGACTCCGACTTCGCCGTACTGCCCGCGGCCGACGGGGAGTCGCGCAGCTCCCAGCTCACGGTCCGCGGGACGTCGCTGGTGAGCGCGTTCTCCGCGGTGTTCGAACACACCTGGCGCGAAGCGCTCCCCCTCACCCCCGAGGGCGAACGCTCCCCGTCCTGCCTCTCGGACGAGCAGCGCACGCTGGTGCAGCTGCTGGCCGACGGCATGAAGGACGAGGCCATCGCGCGCACCCTCGGCGTCTCGCCGCGCACCGCCAGCCGCCTGATCTCCGACCTGATGCAACGGCTCGGCGTCACCAGCCGCTTCGCGGCAGGCGCCCGCGCCGCCCAGTACGGCCTCCTCGCCCCCACCGGCCCGCAGCGCCTCACCTCACTGCCACCCCTCGAACCCGAACCCGAACCCGAACCCGCCACGGCTCTCGGCGGCTGACGCGGCCTTCAGCCCGCTGCGTCCTTCAGCCGTTCCTGGTCGCGCGAGCCGTCCTCCAGAATGCGGATCCGGGTGGCGCCCATATCCAAGGTTTTACCGTCGTTTTGGGAAACCGGGAAACCGCATTACTTCAATGCGGCGGCCCCGACGGAAGCGGCCCGAGACTGCTTCCAGGGCGAGACCCAATCCTCCCGGCACCGCGCCGCCCGCATCGGCTCGGCGCTCACCTTCGACCGCGATGCGGGAGTCCCACGACGGCGACATCCGGCCGTTCAAGCAGGATGGGCCCGGTCGAAAGCGCGGCGCCAAGGGTGAGTGCGCCCCGGCGGCTCCGTTCAACTTCTACCGGCGTACGCCTTTCTCCGCACGCCTGCCGCACGGTTCAATTAGGCAGTCGAAAACGTTTCTTCACCTTTCCACAACGCAGTCGGCAGACTGTTGCGGGCCTAATGGAACCGCCCGGACTGCGGTGCGGTCATCTGACTGCATTCACGCTTTACATACAATCTCACTTTCTTTAGGGGCCTTGTCATGCCATCCGCCTATGCACGTAACTATTGCCTGCACCCGCCTCCTCGCTCAGGGCTCCCGATGAGCGCCTGAGCAGGGCGGCGGTGGGCCGGCCTCCGGTCCGCCGCCGACCAGGGAGTCGGTCATGACACCTGCACAGAAGGAGACGTCATGAAGAAGACATACGAAGCGCCGACGCTCGCGAAGCTGGGGACGTTCCGGAAGAAGACGGGACTCCTGCAGAGGTCCGGCAACGACCGACTGATCCTGAGCAAGAACTGACGACCGACGGTTCTTGACCCGACGTCATGACTGAACTGCACGAGAGTGCGGGGACGGGCCCCGGCGACGCGCACTTCACGGTCTTCACCGACCATGAGGACGCGGCCGCCGTGGCCCGCTCCTTCGCCCACCCCGGAACACGCGTCCTGGATCACGCTTCGGGCCGGCCCTGGCTGGTGGGGCAGTGGCACGACCAGGAGATCGTCACCGCGCGCGCCGGCCACACGGCCCTCGCCGTCGTCGGCTGCTGCCCGATCGACGCCCCCCAGCTCGAGCGCCATGCCGGGCACCTGCGTGACCTCGCCGAACTCGACGCGCTGGCCCGCTCCCTCCCCGGAAGCTTCCACCTGGTCGCCACACTCGACGGGCGGCTCAGGGTGCAGGGCACCGCCTCCGGGCTCCGGCTGGTCTTCCATGCCCCCGTTGACGGAATCCAGGTGGCCGCCACCCGCGCCGACGTACTCGCCGCCGCGCTCGGCGCCGCCCCGGACGAGCAGCAACTGGCCCTCCGGCTGCTGTGGCCGACCCCCCATCCGCTCGCTGAGGCACCCATGTGGCGCGGCATCACCGCCGTCTCCCCGCAGGACGCGCTGGCCGTCGCGGCGGACGGCCGAACGGTGCGCCACTCACGCTGGTGGGCACCGCCCGAGCCGGTGCGCACGCTCAGCGACGGCGCGCCCCTCGTCCGCGAAGCCCTGACCACGGCTGTCGATGCCCGTACCCGGCAGGGTGGTGTGGTCAGTTGCGACCTGTCGGGCGGGCTTGATTCCACCTCCATCTGCTTCCTCGCCGACCGCTCTGCGGCCCGGGTGGTGGCCAGCACCTGGCCGGGCCGTGATCCCGCCGACACGGATCTGTACTGGGCCGAACAGGCGATCCGGTCGCTGCCGGACGTCGAGCACGTGGTCTGGGACGCCGATGCCTCGCCGCTGGTCTACACCGACCTGCTCGGCATCGACGACCTGCTGGACGAGCCGACCATCGGCGTCATGGACCGCTCACGGGTCCTGCACCATCTGCCCGGCCTGGCGGAGAGGGGCAGCCGCCTGCACATGACCGGCATCGGCGGCGACCACGTGGCCTGGTGTTCGGAGGCGTACTACCACCGCCTGGCACGGACCCGCCCGCTGTTCGCCCTGCGACAGCTGCGCGGGTTCCGGGCCCTGTGGCAATGGCCGCTCGGCGGCACGGCACGCGCACTGGCCGACTCCCGGCCGTACGGCAAGTGGCTGGCCGACTCCAGCGGCCGCCTGAGGGACCCACTGCCCGCCACCGTCAGCACCAGCCTCGGCTGGGGCATGCCCCCTCGTCTCTTCGACTGGGTCACCCCCGACGCCGAACGGACAGCGCGACGTGCGCTGCGCGAGGCGGCGGCGCACGCCGTCCCGTTGCACCCGGACCGCGGCCTGCACGCCGACCTCGACCAGATCCGTTCCTGCACGCGCATCGTCCGCCAGTGGGACCGGATGGCCGCCCGGGCCGGCGTACCCATGGCTTCGCCCTTCCTCGACGACCGCGTCATCGAGGCGTGCCTCGCCGTCCGCCCGAGCGAGCGTGTCACGCCCTGGCAGTACAAACCCCTCCTGACCACCGCCATGAGCGGGATCGTCCCCGATGCGTGCCTGCGGCGCACCAACAAGGCCGCCGCCTCCATGGACGCCGCCAACGGACTGCGTGAGCACCGCGCCGACCTGCTGGCGCTGTGGGAGGGCTCCCGGCTGGAACAGCTCGGCCTGGTCGACGGAGACGCCCTTCGCCGCCTCGCCCAGCGGCCGTCCACACCCGAACTGCGCGACGCCGTCCTCTACTCGACCATCGCCGCCGAAGTGTGGCTGCGCGGCCTGGACCGGACCAACGGCCCCAAGACGCCCGCCGCGTCCCTGTGACAACACCTCCCCCCGGCAGGAAGGCACACTCATGGCATTGAAGTTCGGCGCCGACGTATCCACGGCACAGACCGACTACGGCACCGTCCTCCTCGACGAGCGCGCCGGGCAGTACTGGGAGTTGAATCCCACCGCGACCTTGGTGGTCAGCACGCTGATGGCGGGCGGTGACGAAGCCGACGCGGTCGCGGCGCTCGCCGACGAGTTCGACGTCGACCTCGCCCAGGCGACGCGGGACGTCGAAGCCCTCGTACGGGAGCTGCGCACGTCCGGACTTGCCGCATGACGACGCCGAGCGCCTTGGAGCGGCCCAGCGGCGTCCCCTTCGGGCGGCGCATGGCCGCACGCGTCGTCCTGCTCCCCGCCGTCGCCCTCTCGCTCCTGCCGCCCCGCCGGATCCGCGCCCTGCTCGATGTCGCACGCCGCGGGGCCCGCCCGGCCACAGCCGCACAGGCCAAGGACGCCCGGGACGCGATGTGCGCCGTGAGCCTGCGCTGCGCGGGCCCGAAAGGCTGCCTGCCGCGCTCGCTGGGCGCCGCGCTGCTGTGCAGGCTCGGCGGCTCCTGGCCGACCTGGTGCACCGGGGTACGCGTCGTACCACCCTTCACCGCGCATGCCTGGATCGAGGCGGACGGCAGGCCCGTGGACGAGGGCGTACCGGACGACTACTTCACCCGCCTGATCGCCGTCGCCCCCATGAGCCGGCCGGCGGCCCGGTGAACGGCAGTCCCGTCGCGACCTCCGAGGAGGTACGGATGGGCGGCGACCGCTCGACCCGGGCCGCGGTCGCCACCATGTACCGGCTCACCACCGGGCACCGGGCCTCCGTCGTCGTGGCCACCGTGCTGACGCTGGCCGGATCCGCGCTCGGCCTGGCGCAGCCGCTCGTCGCCAAGCACATCGTGGACGCGAGCGGACGCGGACAGGTGCTGTGGCCACTGCTGCTGCTCCTGGCGGTGCTGTTCGTCACCGAAGCGGCGACGGGCGCGGTGGGGCGTTTCGTTCTGGAGCGGATGGGTGAGGGCGTCGTACGAGGACTGCGCCACGGCCTGGTGGCGCGGCTGCTCCGGCTGGAGATGAAGGAGTACGACCACCATCGCAGCGGCGATCTGATCTCCCGGGTCACGGCAGACACCACCCTCCTCAGAGAGGTCGTGTCCCAGGCGCTCGTCGACCTGGTGACCGGGGCACTCGTCGCAGCAGGCGCGGTGGTCCTCATGGTGTGGATCGATCCGCTGCTGCTGCTTCTGGTCGCCTTGACCGTGGCCACCGCAGCCGCGGTCGTCGCCTCGCTCCTGAAGGGCATCCGCGCCGCCTCCGAGCGCATGCAGACGTCCGTCGGCGCGATCGCCGCCGACCTGGAACGCGCACTCGGAGCCCTGCCCATGGTCCGGGTCCACCGCGCCGAGGACCGCGAAGCGGCCCGCATCGGAGAACGCGTCGAAACCGCCTACACCGCGGGCGTACGCACCGCGAAACTCGCCTCCGTGATGAGCCCGGCCGTCGAACTGGCCGTACAGGGCTCCTTCCTGATCGTCCTGGTCATCGGCGGACTGCGGGTGAACGGGCAGGCCAACTCACTCGGCGACCTGGTGGCCTTCCTGCTGTACGCCTCCTACCTCGTCCTGCCGCTGTCGTCGGTCTTCCGCGCTGTCGGCCTCATCCAGCGCGGCATGGGCGCCTACCAGCGCATCGAGCACGCGCTGTCCCTGCCTGCGGAGCCCTCGCCCCCGCGGCCGCAGCCGGTCCGGACTCGTCCACGCGAACCGGCCCGGCGCACCGGGCACGACGAGGGGGCCGCTCTCGCACTGCGGGACCTCAGTTTCGGATACACCCCGGACCGGCCCGTACTGCACAGCGTCTCCTTCACCGTCCCGCACCGGCGCCAGACAGCCCTGGTCGGCCGGTCGGGTGCCGGAAAGAGCACGATCTTCGCCCTGGCCGCCAGGTTCTACGAACCCGACTCCGGAACCCTGCTGTTCGACGGGCGGCCCTCCACCACACTGAGCCGCGCCGCATGCCGCGAACGCATCGCCATCGTCGACCAGGCCACCCACGTCGTCCACGGCACGCTTCGTGACAACATCACCTACGCCGCACCCGACGCCACCGACGCCGAAGTGCGGCGCGTCGTCGAACTCGCGCGGCTGGAAGAAGTCGTGCGGCGACTGCCGGGCGGCCTGTCGGGCATGCTCGGCGAGCGCGGCGGCACCCTCTCGGCCGGCGAACGCCAACGCGTCGCGCTGGCCCGCGCCCTGCTCGCCCGCCCCGCGCTCCTCCTGCTCGACGAGCCCACCTCGCACCTCGACACCATCAACGAAACCGCGCTGACCACCGTCATGAAGGACGTCGCCCAGGAATGCGCTCTGCTGGTCATCGCCCACCGGCTCTCCACGGTCCAGCACGCCGACCAGATCGTCGTCCTCGAAAACGGCCGTACCGCCGCCTTCGGGCGTCACGAGGAACTGCTCACCACCAGCCCCATGTACCGCCGACTTGCCGCCGGGCAGATGCTCCGCCCGCAGATGGGCACGAAAAATGCCCCCTGAAACTGCGTTTCCGCAGGTCAGAGGGCATTTAATTGTGGAGCCTAGGGGAGTCGAACCCTAAACGAGCAGCGCCCTGACCTGCGATTTTATCGATTCATTACGAATAAATCGTACCTTCTCGCCTCTTTCTATCCTGCCGGGTTCGGCTCGATCCCACTGGCTCGTCCTGATGTGCCCACTGGTGGGCACCAGCTCACATATCGTTGCTCCTGCAACTCAGCCGTGCTGAAAACCTATAAAATACGACTTCGGCTCACTCGCATCCAGTAAGCGAGCAAATGATGTCACTCGCCATCAAGGCGGGCCAACGCATCATCCAACCCGTTGACCCAGCCAGGTGGCGGCATGTTGTCGAAGTCGTCCCGGTGCTCTAGGACGAGGTGCGCCAGCCTGTGGAAGTCCGCGACCGAGCGTGCGTACAGGTACCAACCACCGCCGTACTGCCGGATGCCGCAGCTCGCGAATTCAGCGAGGCGCGCGATGAGCCGTGCTCTCCCCGCGTCGAGGACGAGCCCCACACGTGGGTACTTCGAGTGGTGTTCACCAGGCACGCCGCCGCGACATGAGTAGAACGTGGCCGTGCGTGCAGCAGAGAGTGCCAAGACGAGGCCGGCAACCCCAGGATCGTTCCAACGAAACTCTTGCATGAGCTCGGCGTGACCCACGTCGTCGTGCTCACAGATCGTGTTCATCACCTCCGCGATCCCGTCGGACGTACTGGACGCCCCAGAACGCGCCAGGATCTCCGCTTCTTCGACGAGGCAGGCTTCGACCTCGCTCCAGGCAGGAAGCCCCATGCACTCGTACCCCTCGTGGTCGGTGAAACCGACCGCAACATCCTCAGCCGTCAAGTCGTCCGTCAGTTCTCCGAGTTCGTAGACGCGACGTACTTCCACCTCGAAGTCCGGAATCATGCGCTCATTCTGTCGGAGGTCATCGGCTGCTGGGACGCAGATGACGCACTCCACGCCCTGGTCACTTCGCGGGGTGGACTTCACCCGCCGTCGGGACCTCGACGTCGGGCACCCGTGCCAAGCCGACAGGGGGAAAGTCCAGAAAGTCAGGGATCTTGCATCTCCCTCCACTACGATCGCCACTGGGTAGGGGGCTATGCACTAACGATCTACATGACCAGCAGGCGAAGATCCCTCCGTACCCGGTGTGTCCGCCCGCTCGGTGCCACATGGTTCTCCGAAGCAGCCGTACACCGAACTCCATTGTCCGGGGCGGGAAGCAGGCTGAGACCAGAGATGACCTACGACATCGCGCCCCCGGCGCCCGTCGGCATGGTGGCCTCCTTGAGCTCCCTTGGATACTCGCTCCCGGACGCTTTGGCGGACTTGGTCGATAACAGCGTTTCCGCAGAGGCTCGGACTATCGAGATCGACTTCACCTGGGCCGGGCGAGAGTCCTGGATGGCGATCACAGACGATGGCTGCGGCATGTCGAAAGAAGAGCTCATCACCGCCATGACGGTCGCCGCCCGCGGGCCCGCAACGGACAGATCGTCCACCGATCTCGGGCGCTATGGGGTCGGCCTGAAGTCTGCCTCCTTCTCGCAGTGCCGTCTGCTCACGGTGAGCACCGCCACCTCCGGCGACTGGATCACCCGCACCTGGGATCTCGACGTCGTCGAGAAGACCGGAGAGTGGAGACTGCTGCACACCCCGACTGTCGAGACCTCGGTGATCCTGGACAGGATCACCGAAAGCCGGAGTCGCGGCACCGTGGTCCTGTGGCAACGGCTCTCGGGCTACCAGGCTGTTTCCGAGAAAGATAAGAAGACCCAGCAGCAGTTCTACGACGAGGCCGAGAAGGTCCGCACACATCTCGGTCTCGTGTTCGCACGCTTCCTCATCGGTTCGTCCCCGCTGACTATGCGGGTCGCAGGTGTCGGAGTCTCGCCCTGGGACCCGTTCCTCACATCCAACCCGTCGCTACGCCGACTGCCGCCGGAGCCCCTGCCCCTCGACGGCCACACGGTCCTCGTGGAGCCCTTCGTTCTCCCTGGCTCCCAGCGGTTGACCCCCGATGAGTACGACAACGCTGGCGGCCCCCAGGGGTGGCTGCGGCACCAGGGCTTCTACGTGTACCGGAGGGACCGGCTGATCCTCGCTGGCAGCTGGCTCGGTCTGCGGGGCCTCCGTCGCGAGGAACGGTTCAATCTGGCCCGCGTCTCCGTGGACATCCCTGCCGAGATGGACGCTGAGTGGCGCGTGGACGTGCGGAAGGCCGCGGTCGTCCCGCCTGTGGCCCTGCGACGGCACCTCACCCGGATCGCCCAGATGGTGCGTCGGGAGGCCGCCGAGACTGTGCGGCACCGGGGTCAGATCGCAGCGCGACAACACAGCGGGCCGCTCTCGTTCCCCTGGACCGTACGGCGCGCTAACGGCAAGGTCAGCTGCAAGATCAACAAGCGCCATCCGCTCGTACAAGCGGTCCTCAAAGACACCGACTCCGACCCGGCTCGCATCCGGGCTCTCCTCCGTCTTCTAGAGGAGACGGTGCCGGTGCCCGCCCTGCGAGTCCTGCACGAGACGGATACGCCGGACGACCCGGAGCCGTTCGGCGGCCCTGGCCCGGCGGATGCGCAAGCGATCGAGGTCGCCCGGCAGATGTACGAGGCTCTGTTGGCGCAGGGGAGATCCGCCGTGGAGGCGAGAGCCCTGATCAGGACGACACAGCCCTTCGACCAGCTTGACGGGTTCTGGAGCAGCTGACGCCCTGTCAGTGGTACCGGATACCGTTCAACTCCCTGCACAGTCAGAGCAGATAGCCAGGAGGGCCCCGTGAGTACCGTCGATGACGAAGCGTTCGGCCATGCAGTGACGGCAGCACTCATGTTCCTGCCTGGTGACCGTCAGGCCACCCCTGAGGAGGTCGAAACCGCCACGAACATGGCCATGAGCGTCGTCAGCCTGCAGGGGATGACAGTCGACCGCACGCGGTTGGCGAAGGAGCTCGAGGCCAAGACGAACGTCTACCAAGAGGACTCGGCAGCCCTGCACAACTCCGAGGGTCACGTCCCGTGGCTGGCGGATGCCAAGAACGACCGCGACTGGGCCTTCTGGGATCGGTACAACCGGTATCTGAAGACCGTCGTCGGTATGCCTCCCCAGGTGGTGCGGTCGCTGGACCGGAGCACCGAGGAGGTACTCGGCGAACTCGAGGACCCCCGTCGCCCTGGACGATGGAGGCGGACGGGCCTGGTGATCGGCCAGGTCCAGTCGGGCAAGACCGGACAGTACATCGGGCTCGCCACGAAGGCCGCGGACGCCGGCTACAGACTGATCGTCGTCTTCGCGGGCATCCACAACGACCTCCGCAGCCAGACCCAGCTCCGCATCGACGAAGGACTCCTCGGGTTCGACACGCAGTACCAGCTCCGCTCCGACCAGGAAGGCGCCAACCGGAAGATCGGCGTGGGGGCCATGTCCCACGTGGAGCAGTTGCCAGTGGCATCACTGACCAACAGCGCGGAGAAGGGCGACTTCGACAGGCGGACCGCTTCGAAGGCCAACCTCCCCATCGCCAGCTTCCCCGTCGTGCTCGTCGTGAAGAAGCACCGCCGGATCATCGACTACCTCCGGACCTGGGTCACGGAAGTCCACGGCGAGGAGGATCCTCAGTCGGGCCGAAAGATCGTCCGGGACATCCCTCTGTTCGTGATCGACGACGAGGCCGACAACGCGTCCATCAACACCGCGGACCCCGACTCCGAACCCACGAAGATCAACGAGGCCATCCGGAAGCTGGTCAACAGCTTCGACAAGGCCTCGTACGTCGGGTACACGGCCACGCCGTTCGCGAACATCTACGTCGACTCGGATGCCGACCACGACATCCTCGGCGAGGACCTGTTCCCCCACAGCTTCATCCGCGCCCTGCGTGCTCCTTCCAACTACCTTGGCCCGGAGCGCCTCTTCGGTCTACGGGTGCACGACGAGGAGGAGGACGACATCGACCCGCTGCCGCTGGTCGAGCACGTGACGGACACCGCGTCGTGGGTCCCCGACAAACACAAGTCGAGTTGGGTCCCGAGTGGAGACCTTCCGTCCTCGCTCCGGCAGGCGATCCACTCGTTCGTCCTCACCTGCGCTGCGCGCCGTGCCCGCGGGCAGGTGAACAGGCACAACTCCATGCTGGTTCACGTCACCCGGTTCACCGCGGTCCAAGGGCACGTACGCGACCAGGTGGACGACTACGTACGGTTCCTCTCGGAGAGTCTCCGTGACCGGTACGGCAGCGCCTCCGCAAGCTGTCTCGCCGAGCTCCGCACACTCTGGGAGGAGAACTTCGTCCCGACCACCGCCTACTTCCCCACCGACGAAGCCGAACGACTCACCTGGGACACAGTCGCCGAGGAGATCCTCCCGGCGCTCCTCAAGTTCCGCGTCAAGGCGATCAACGGCGCTGCGAAGGACGTTCTCGACTACTACGAGAACCGTCACAAGGGTCTGTCGGTCATCGCCATCGGTGGTGAGAAGCTCTCGCGCGGGTTGACCCTCGAAGGGCTCTCGGTCAGCTACTACCTGCGTGCTTCGAAGACGTACGACACCCTGCTCCAGATGGGCCGATGGTTCGGTTATCGGCCGGGCTACGAGGACCTATGCCGCCTCTACACGACTCCGACCCTCGAGTCCGCCTACGCGGAAATCACCGCGGCAACCGACGAACTGCGCCGGGACGTCGAGGAGATGTCCGTGCTCGGGCTGACGCCCCGGGAGTTCGGCCTCAAGGTCCGGACCTCCTCCCTCGGGCTTGCGATCACCGCCGCCAACAAGATGAGGCAGGGGACGCGCGTACGACTCAGCTACTCGGGCGAGCTTCCCGAGACCACCATTTTCGACCTCGACGACGGCACACCGCAGAAGAACCTGGACGCCCTCCGGTCCTTCACGGAGACTTTGGCTGGCCTCTCGGCACCCGATGTCGATTCGAACAGCGGCAGCCTCACGTGGAAGCACGTCCCGCCGGAGATCATCGCCGCCAGCTTCTTCGACACCTATCAGACGGCAAAGGAAGCACACCGTGTGCGGCCGAAGTTCATCGCTGACTACGTCCGGAAGTGCGCTGCGCACGGTGAACTGACCGACTGGACGGTGCGAGTTGTCGGCGTGAACTCACGACCGCTCGCCGGCTTCGTCGACATCACTGGTTACTCCGTGGCACTGGTCACGCGTCAGGAGTCCGGGCGCAAGACTTCCGGCCGCTACACGATCAAGCGCGTTCTGAGTCCCAGGGACGAGAGCATCGATCTCGACAAGGACCAAAGTGCACTGGCTCTCGCGGCTACGAAGAAGGCAGCGGAGGGCTCGAAGAAGCGCGACGGTTCACCCCGCAACCCCACGACTGCAACCGGTACGCCGCTCCGCTTCCAGCGGCGCCCTGACCAGCCCCTGCTGCTCATCTACCCCCTTGCACCGCCGAAGAGCACCGACGCCACCGACCCAACCCCGCTCGTCGGATTCGCGGTGAGCTTCCCGTTCTCGGAGCGCCAGATCAAGACCGAGTACGTTGTCAACGACGTCTGGTGGAAGCAGGGAGCCGACTTGGACGTCGAAGAAGACGAGGACGACGAGTGATCGACGAGAGCATCTGGCACGAGCTGGAGACCCCCCAGCCCGGAGCAGGACGTTCCGTCCGACGCCTGTTCCCCGAGTCGCCTCACGACATCCACCTGTCGGTGACCCACCCGGGGCACCGCCGGATGCTGTTGTTGCGCGCCGATGCCAGGGCCGCTGACCGTGTCCGGCGCCTCCTCGTCGATCTGCCCCAGACCAGCGGCCTGAGCCTGTCACTCAGTTCAATCTCTCCTCGGGAGTTCGAACTCCAGGTGTCGCTGACGGCCGACGACCTTCGCGAGGTCTTCTCTCCGTTGGTCGAGGACATCGCGGAGGTCGTGCGGGATACGGACTCGGGCGAGACGGCGCTCGAGGCGGCGGTGCGGCGTTTCCTCCACTGGCAGCAGCTCATGCGGACCGTGAGCCGGGACGGGCTGGGGAGCGAGGGCCGACGGGGACTGTTCGGCGAGCTGTACTTCCTGCGCGAGTACGTACTGCCCGTGATACCCCACACCGCCGCGGTGTCCGCATGGACAGGGCCCGAGGGAACGGCCCAGGACTTCCAGCTCACTCACGCGGGAGTCGAGGTCAAGACGACGACCGTGAAGAGCCCCAGCACCGTACGTATCTCGAACGAACGGCAGCTCGACGACACCGGAGTCGAGGCCCTGCTGTTGGCCCAGATCTCGGTGGACGAGAGGCGAGGTGGTGCCGGCGAGAGCCTGAACACGCTGGTCGACAGCGTCAGGAGCGCGATCGGCAACCCACTCGCACGGGCACGGCTGGACGCGCAACTGATCCGAGCAGGGTACTTCCCGAATCAACGAGACCTCTACGACGAGCCTCGGTTCACTCTCCGGCGCGCGGACCTGTGGAAAGTGGCCGACGGTTTCCCCCGCATCGTGGAGTCGGATCTTGCTCAGGGAGTCGGAAACTGCATCTATGACATAAGCGTCTCAGCGCTTGAGCAGCACCGTGTATCGACCGTCGAGGTCGCCGAACTGATCAGAGGTACCGATGGCTGAGCTGGCCCTTCACGACTACGTCCGCACGCTCATGAACGACATACAGTCGCTAGCGGAGAACGAGGGCGCCTCCATCCCGAAGACGTTCACTCGACGTGTGTTGGAGCAGCTCGAGGAGGCGGGCGTGGTCTCCAACTCCCACGTCGCCTACCACCAAGAGCACGGTGTTGTCGTGTATGGCTTCGGCGTGAGCGAAGATCGCTCGACTCTTGACCTGTACACCACCGAGTACGACCTCGCCCAGGGACAGCCCGGAGCTGACAAGCTCACCAAGGGCGACACCGCCAAGGCGTACCGTCGGCTACTCGCTTTCCTCCGTAAGTGCGGCACCATCCGCAACAACCACCCCGAGACGACAGAGGTACATGAGCTCTGCGAGGGCGTTGAGAAAGCCCTCGCCGACGCCGTCAAGATCCGGCTGTTTCTTTTCAGTAACCAGGTGAGCACAGCAGGTGCTCTCCCAGAACCGACGGACTTGAACGGCGTACCCGTTATCCACGAGCTCTGGGATCTCACACGGCTCCATCGCCACGAGACCTCGGGATCCCTCAGTGAACCCATCGTGGTGGACTTCGATCCCCCGCTTTCCTGCCTGTCGGCGGAGAGTACTGAGCCCGACCACTCGGTGACTCTCGCCGTACTGCCGGGAGCACTACTTGCCCAGCTTTACGACGACCATCGAGCGCGGCTACTAGAACTTAACGTCCGGGCCTTCCTCCAGATCCGCACCGGCGTCAACCGCAAAATCCGCGAGACGTTGCTGAAGCGGCCGGAGCGCTTCCTGGCGTACAACAACGGGATCACCGCCACGGCATCAGAGGCGGAATTCGTGATGGATGCAAATGGCAACTGCGTCGCTATCCGGCAGCTGACCGGGCTCCAGATCGTGAATGGCGGCCAGACGACCGCCACGCTGCACCACGTCATGAAGCGGGACAAGAAGGACCTCTCCGAGGTCAGAGTACAGATGAAGCTGTCCCTGGTCGCTCCTGAACATCTCGAGGAGATCGTCCCCCGGATCTCGGAGTACTCCAACACGCAGAACAAGGTGACGCTGGTCGACTTCAGCTCCAACCATAGGTTCCACGTGGACTTCGAGCGAGTCAGCCGGGCCCTGTGGGCACCAGCCACAGACGAGTCCGGCCAGGAGACTCGTTGGTTCTACGAACGGGCTCGGGGCCAGTACGCGCAGGAGGAGGCAAAGCACGTCACCGTACCGGCCAGACGGAAGTTCCGGGCTCTTCATCCCACAAGGCAACGGTTCAGCAAGGCTGACCTCGCAAAGTACGTGAACTCATGGAACGAGCTGCCGCACCTTGTGAGCCGTGGCGCCCAGAAGAACTTCAACGAGTTCATGGAACGCACGAAGAAAGAGCCGCCCGTAGTCGACGTCTCCTTCTGCAAGCGAGTGATCGCCATGGGGCTGCTCTTCAAGGCTGTGGACGCGGTGGCGAAGGAGCACGAAGCTGGCAGTCACAAGGCTCTCGTCACCGCCTACACCATGGCCCGGTTGTGCTCGGCGACGGAAAAGCGGATCGATCTCGACCGAATCTGGCGTGAGCAGGGTGTCTCCCCAGCGCTCGTAGCCGCAGTTCACGACCTGTGTCCCCTTGTGATGGAGAGAGTGATCGCGCCGGGCAAGCACGTGACGGAGTGGGCGAAGAGCAGCACCTGCTGGGAGGACGTCTCCCGCCTCAAGTGGGACATCCCCGAGGAACTCAGCACCGAGCTACTGGCGCAGCCAGTGGAGTTCACGAAGGACACGTCAGAGGCCGAAGAACAGCGGTTGGCCGACGTCCGAGCTATCGGTGCCGAGGAGTGGGAAGCGCTCGGCGAGTGGGCACGTCAGACCCGAAACCTCGAGCCCTCCGAACGGCAGCTCGCGACCGTGATCGCCACCAGGCTACGGACCGGTGGCGACATCACGGCCACCCAAGCCGCTCAAGTTCTGTCGGTACACGAGACTGCTATCGGAATCGGGTTCAGTCCTGCCGTGATCTGAGAAGCAGCGGTCAGGGTTGCTGAGTGTCGGCCTTGAGTGTCGGCATCACAGCGTTCCGGCACCTGACCGCGTCCTCAGCTCGCTGAAGGACAATCCGATCACCTCCGTCACTGACCGCAAGGATTCCGGCCCGGCGGCAGGCTCGCCTCTGCGAGGAAGCCCCACGGCAGCTCAACCCTGCCATGGTGCCGAGGCTCACAGCAGGGCTGGTACTCGGATTACGAGAGGGGGGGGTGGCAGGCTTTCCTGCCCCACTCCTCCACGAACAGTGCAGCGGGCAATGGCTGCTCTTCCGGATCCCACACAAGGTTCCCCTCGCTGCACCACCAACTTCCTGCCGTCACGCCCCCTAGGTCACGGGTCTTCGTCGACGGATGCTTCTGGCATCGCTACCGCGAAAATCGAGACGAACCGGTCTTGGACCTGCGCAACACCGAAGCGGTGATGGCAACGGGGCGGTCGATCGTCCGAGCCTGGTAGTGCGACGTTCGCTCAGCAGCGATAACCCTGTGCTTCGGATCACCGCGGAGTGCGCGCGCCGGTTCTCCTGATCTCTACCGGTCAGTGCGCCGCGCCCACACCAGCTTCAGCTGCGTGGTGAAAGAGGTCTTCCCCTTCCGGCTTCCCTGCACAGTGCTTCCGCAGGGGGCACTGTGCGCAGTAGGGGTTTCTCGCGGTGCACAGTGTGCTCCCGATGACACGCAGCGCGGCCATCCGTAGGGGGCCGTCACTTGCACCCACCACTCGGACGAGATTGACCCTTCCATCGCTCAGTCTGTTCGTGCGATCGGCGTCACTGTTGTTGAGTCTCGCAGCAACTCGGATTGCTCCCTGCGTGACCAGAAGAAGATCTTGGTCCCCAACGAGAAGGCTGTACAAACGCTCCTCTGCGGGGCGCAGCCCGATACGTTCCGGAACCGCGTGGCTTTTCGACGGCTGCCACGCGTACCGGTCGCCGACGAGGGGAAGCAGGCGTGCGATCTTCGCAGCCACCCCAGGGGTGGGGGCTTTCTTAATAAGTGCCTCGTACAACCGCTGCGTGACCGCCTTGCGTCCCCGTGTGAGTTCCATAAGCTCTCGAAGCTGCATGGGTTTCATCTTCGAGCCCGAAAGGACCGCCATGACGGCGGCCTGCGTCGACAGCATCTCGTCACCTGGGAACTGGTACCACTCCTCGCCCTTCCGCGCCTTGTCTGCCCACGCCGTCAGGTCGTCTCGGACGACGCGCCAGTGCGGCTGAAGCCCGCCTTGAGGCGCCCGCACACCAGCGACAGGCAGAACCGCCATGGCCGCTTCCTTGCCCAGTAGCGGAGGAACGGCGTTACCAATCTGCCGGAAGGCGTCGCTCCGCGTTCCGGCGAAGCGGAATCGATCCGGAAACGTCTGAACCCGAGCTGCCTCCCGCACGGTGAGTGTCCGAGGCTCCCGGGGGTGGATGTACCAGTAGCCGTCCTTAGCGATATGCGCCGTGATCGAACGACTACGGTCCTGCCAGTCCAACCTCTTGTACTTATCCGTGAAGTTGTCCGCTCTGTAGCGTCGCAGCTTCTTGGGGATGTCCGAGTACAGCGTGCTCGAGTCCATGTGGTAGGAGAAGATCTCCCAGTCGTCCGGCCGAACCCGACGCGTCATGTGGTCATGTACCACTTCAGGGTCGGCACCCCTACGCATCTGAGCAGCGAACTCGGACAACTCCTGCCCATCCTGGTATGGCAGCGCGCGTGCGCCGACCCTCTCCCGCGCAATGACGTCGAGTTTTGGAAGGTCCCCGATAGCATCACGGAGCGAGACGTGCTTGTCCCTCTTCGGACTCCAGTCGAACCTCTCGACATCGTTCCGGGCGAGAAGGATGAGCCGCTTCCTGTGCTGGGGCACCCCGTAGTGCCACGCATCGACCAGCCGCACCTGCGTGGCGTAACCGAGGGTCTCCAGCTTCTCCTCGATGATGCGGACAACTGCGAAATCGTCCCCCAACCCCATGTCAGGGACATTCTCCATCAGCACTGCGCGCGGACGTACGCGGGTGACCACGTCCAGGTACGCCTGCCACAGCTCCTTTCGGCGATCACGTGGGTCCCGCTTGTGGTTGAGCACGAGATCCCGGATCTTGCTGCGGCCAGCCCGGCTGAAAGGCTGACAAGGTGGGCCGCCAGCGATCAGATCAATCTTGGCATTCGTCAGTAGACCGACAAGCCGATCACGTTCGCCCGGATCCCCAAGATCCATACGGAGACTGAGGCCGGAAAAGTTACCAGCATGCGTCTCCAGTGCCCGTTCATCGAAGTCCACAGCGGTGGCTACGGTCCAGCCGGCCTGCTCGACCCCAGAGCTCAGGCCACCTGCACCAGAGAACAAGTCCACTGCGAGTCGGTCAGACGCATGCCTCTCCAGCCAAGCAGGAAACTCCTCCTCCGTGCAGCTTTCCGGATGGCGAGTCAGCTGGAGGTAGTCCGACCTCTCCAGGGGAACCTCGTACTTCCCCTTCTCCACAGCAGACCCCTCCGTACGCATGACATGAACGAGCACCAGGACAACATGATCGCGCCTCCGGAAGCAACCATTCCGGCAGACTGAAGCCAACCCTCGTGCATCTGTTTGTCGCAGCACCCGTGAGGTAGAGAGCAGAGACGCTGGCGCTTCTCCCGCCCCGCTCATCGCGTCAATGCGCTCCAGTTGACCTCATCTTAGGGGACACCACTGTCACTGATGAAGCTCCCCCGCTGATCTGCAGCCTCAGTCCTGTCAGCGCCTTTTAGCTCTCATGGACAGGCCTTCCCGGAGGGAAAATACGCAGCCGGGGCGCCGATGCTCCTAACCCGTCGCTCGCTCATGATTCGTTCAGAGCCCGGCGCTGACATCCGACCGTAGCGGCTGCCATCACGGGCTGCCGCGTCATCGGCTGCCACTGAGCCCATGGAAGTCTGCCGCCGCTCCGAGGTTGGCCCAAGGCCCTCCGCCCGCTTGGCAGACAGCACCAGAGAAGTAGGCCCTGGCTGCTCCGCTCACTCATCACGCACCACCGCTGCGCCAGCACGCCACGACCCGGGCCTAGGAGATCACCGGGGGAGGGAAGGGCGTGCAAACCCCTTGAAAGGTACGGGCTCCCCCAGGGCCGGTGAGCACCGATGTGCCCACTGATGGGCACAAAAAATGCCCTCTGAAACCGCGTTTCCGCAGGTCAGAGGGCATTTACTGTGTGGAGCCTAGGGGAGTCGAACCCCTGACATCTGCCATGCAAAGACAGCGCTCTACCAACTGAGCTAAGGCCCCGAGCCGATACCTCGACCGGAAGAATCACCTCCCGGCGTGCATCGCAGACCAGAGTACCGGGTCACCCCCCGGATCTCGCAAAAGGATTGGGGCTCCCGGTCGACGACCACGCTCCGTAAGATGCACGACGTGGTTCGCGGCAGCGAACCGCGGTCTTAGGGGAAGCGATGGGGAGACGCAATGGACGCCGCACAACAAGACACCACCGCGAGAGCACGGGAGCTCCAGCGGAACTGGTACGGGGAGCCGCTGGGGGCGCTCTTCCGTCGCCTCATCGATGACCTCGGCCTGAACCAGGCACGCCTCGCGGGCGTCCTCGGCCTCTCCGCGCCCATGTTGTCCCAGCTCATGAGCGGCCAGCGCGCCAAGATCGGCAACCCTGCCGTGGTCCAGCGCGTCCAGCTCCTGCAGGAACTGTCGGGCCAGGTCGCGGACGGCAGCGTCAGCGCCGCCGAGGCCACCGACCGCATGGACGAGATCAAGAAGTCCCAGGGCGGCTCCGTCCTCACCAACACCGCGCAGACGGCGACCAGTTCGGGCGCGCCCACGGTCAAGCGCGTGGTGCGCGAGATCCAGTCACTGCTGCGCTCCGTCGCGGCGGCCGGTGACATCATCGATGCCGCCGACTCCCTCGCCCCGACCCACCCGGAACTGGCAGAGTTCCTCCGGGTGTACGGCGCCGGGCGCACCGCGGACGCGGTCGCCCACTACGAGGCGCACCAGAACTGAGCCGCCGACCGGGTCGCCGCGCGGCCCGGAAGCGGAGCGGAAGGGCCCGTAGGGGGAGCGGCACAGCCCGTAGGGGGAGCGGCACGGCCCGGAGGGGAAGCGGAGCGCGACCATGGGTGAGGTCTTCGCCGGCCGGTACGAACTGGTCGACCCGGTCGGACATGGGGGAGTCGGAGCGGTCTGGCGCGCCTGGGACCACCGGCGACACCGGTACGTGGCCGCCAAGGTGCTGCAACAGAGCGACGCGCACTCCCTGTTGAGGTTCGTACGGGAACAGGCCCTGCGCATCGACCACCCCCATGTGCTCGCGCCCGCCAGCTGGGCCGCCGACGACGACAAGGTCCTCTTCACCATGGACCTGGTCGGCGGCGGCTCGCTGGCGCATGTGATCGGGGACTACGGACCGCTGCCGCCCCGCTTCGTCTGCACCCTCCTCGACCAGCTCCTCTCGGGACTCGCGGCGGTCCACGCCGAAGGCGTCGTACACCGGGACATCAAGCCGGCCAACATCCTGCTGGACGCCACCGGCGCCGGCCGCCCGCATCTGCGGCTGTCCGACTTCGGCATCTCGATGCGCAAGGGCGAGCCCCGGCTGACCGAGACCGACTACGTGGTGGGGACGCCCGGCTATTTCGCCCCCGAGCAACTCCTCGGCAGCGAGCCCGACTTCACGGCCGATCTCTTCGCCGTCGGTCTGGTCACCCTGTATCTCCTGGAGGGCGCCAGGCCGGACAGCAAGGCTCTGGTCGAGTACTTCGCCGAGCACGGCACGCCGCGGGCGCCGCAGGGCGTGCCCGAGCCCCTCTGGCAGGTCATCGCCACCCTTCTCCAGCCGGATCCCCAGACGCGCTTCCGTACCGCCACGGGGGCGCGCAAAGCACTGGCCCCGGCCGTGGAGATGCTGCCCGAGCCGGGCCCCGACGACGAGCTCATCGAGATCTTCGACCAGCTCCCTCCCCTGCCCACCGGGTTCGGCCCCGACGGCCCCCTCACGCCCACGCCGCGTACGGGCTCCCGGGCCCGTCACGCGCGCCCCACACCCGGGTCCGAGACACGCACCCCACCACCGCCCCCGTTCCCGGCCCCGATACCGACACCCGCACCGGTTCCGGGGGCGTCTGCCACGCCCGCTCCCGGGTCAGCGCCCGCACCCCCGCCCGCCCCCGCCGCAGGGCCGATGCCCGATCGGCCGCCGTGCACCACCTCGGACACGGGCGGCTTCCCCCTGCCTCCGCCCCTGCAGCCGCCTCAGCCGCCCACTCCCCCCACTCCCGTCCCCCTGCGGCCACCCGCACCCGCGCCCGAGCCCACACATGTGCCGTCCCCTCACCAGCCCGCACCCGCACCCACGCCCCAAGGCCCCGCACAAGCCGTGACCTCCGCGGCCCACCGCGCTCCGGCTTCTACTGATCGATACCCCGCTCAAGCCGCCCAGGTTCCACCTCTGAACCGACCAAATCCCAAACCCCTCGCCGCAGCCTCTCCCGCCCCGCCGAGGCACCCCGGCCCGCCCGCGAAGGTTGCCGCCCCGATGCTGCTCCTCGCCCTGGTCTGCTTCGCAGTGGGCTTCTGGGCGCTCACACAGCTCTGACCGGTCGGCGGGGGAGACCAGGGGAAGCCCAGGGGGAGCCCCTAGGAGCCGACCGCCCTCACCAGCCCCGCGGAGGCCCGAACCGCGCCGGCGCGGAAGCACTCGCGGGCCCCACCCCACTCGCAGCCGCCGCAGCCGCTGCCTCAGCGGCCGCCGCCGCGACCGCCGCCGCCTGCCTGCGTCGCGCGATCAGCGTCCACGCGCCGAGAATCCCCAGCAGCACCGCCCCGGCCCCGATCCCTCCGGCGGCGACCACCACCATCAGCCCGTTGTCCTCCGCGGCGCCGCCGCTCCCGGCCGCCGTCTCCCCGCGCTTCGCCGCCTCCGTGTCCCGCTGCGTGACGCCGAAGTCCTCGGCGGGCACGGGCGACCCGGCGTACGAGGGCCCCGGCCCTGGCGAACCGGCGACGTCCACCCGCAGTGTCAGCTCCAGCGGGGCATCGCCGAACTTCTCCGCGACCTCGGGGCTGAGGTGGACCGACAGGTAATACCAGCCGGCGAACCTCATCGCGGACATCTCGTCGGTGAGGGCGAACCGGTTCTCGTACGCGACCGGCGGCAAGGGTTTCAGCGCAGCCGACTTCTGCCTTCCGTCGTACGCCGTGTCGGCGTCGTCGACCTCGGCGCGCACCGGGTTGGCCAGGGTCATGACCAAGGCGGACGAGACGTACCCGGCGCCCCGCCCTGGTCCCCGCCCCGCACTGCCGGTTGCGCTCCCCGTACCGCTCGTACTGCCGAGCTCGGCCGCGACCGAGACCTGCTGCCCCCAGTCGAGCGGCACGCGGTAGAAGAGGGTCTGGCCGGGCTCGATACCGGACCCCCAGACGCCCTTGTCCAGCCCTCGCGCCGTGCTGAAGCTCGTGCCGCCCTCGCGCGCCCTGCGCTCGCCCGACGGCGGCACGGGAGCCGCCGAGTTCCACGTCTGCGGCGGCGATGTCGCACCGTCCGCCCGCAGCACGGGTTCTGACGCGACGTGAATTTCCAGGTCCCAGTCGTCCTGAGCGAGACGCTGGGCAAGGCGCTGCGCCGTCCTCGAAGCCCTGGTCCGCTCGACGAGCACGTAGTAGGTACCGGCCCGCGCGCAGCTCTTCTCGCCGGGGCCTGCCCTGCGCACCGCCGTGGCGGTGATCGGACGCGGGCTCTCCGAAGAGCCGAACCGCGCCTCTTCCGCCTCCATCGGGCTGCAGTTGTTGCCTTCGGCGTCCTGTACGGACACCTCGACACCGTCGGCGTAAGAGACTTTGGTGCCGGGGTCCGGGACGGCCGTGACGGAGACATACGCGTTTTCATCCGCCGTGAGCTCCAGGCGGTAAAAGCGCTGTCCCACGCGCGGGAGAGAGCTTTTGTACGTCTTCCCGGGGCTGAGCCGGTGCCCCTCCACGTTGCTCGCCGCGCCTACGACCGTCTCGGCGCCCTCAGCGAAGGCGTAGGGGCTGGGCGTTCCCGTGGCCTGGGCCGGGCCCACCGCGCACAGCCCGGCGACGACCGCGGCCACGGCCGTCACGGCTCGACGACGGCCCGCTCCCGGCTCGCCCCGGCACCCACTCAGCCGCCGCCCCATCACGCGCCACCCCATCACGCGCACCCCTTGTCGCGAACCCAGCCGTCCCGCCCGTCCCGACCGTCCTGCCCACCCGACGCCGCACGGACACCACCGCGAACCCGCCACCGGCGCAACCGCGCCACCCTCGCATTCGCTTATGCAAGGAATTCATTTACGAATGCGAATACGGGTGAATCTGCCATCCGGGTCCACCACACCGAAGCCATGCTCACGGCCGCCGCCACCCCACTGCGCACTACCGCCACTCCAGTCCCGCCCGGCCCCCGAGCACCACAAAGCCCCGGCCGCAACTGCGACCGGGGCTTGTGAAGTGACTGTCGTCGATACTCACGAACCCGTGGGCACGGAGTCAGTCGCCTCCGTCCACAGATCCTGCTCGGCGCGATCCGCCTGGATCTGGCGGTACACGAGGAGCCCGCCGATGGCGGCCAGTGCGACCAGGAGAAGCTTCTTCACCGCGCGACCTCGTCTTTCCTTGACGTAGGGGACTTCTGGCGCCCGACTATACACACCGAGCGATATCGATCGGTGACCTGGATCCGCCTCAACTCCCGCACTCCGCCCAGCAGTCGAAACGGACCCAGGAACTCCACACCGATCCCGTCTCCACTGTGACTTTCGCCGCTTTGCCCCCTTCTCTGGCCTCTTGGGGCCATCCGGGTGGTGTTCATCTGAACATCGACGCCACGCGAGCGTCGGTCCACCACTCCGGGCCTCGCATACACATCATGAGGAAAGTACGCAAATCGCCCAACCCGAATTGAGGGGCCATGACCGGCAACAAGGCCATGAAGCTGTGGACCACGATCGTCACCGCATTCCTCGCGCTCTGCGCCGCGCTGGGATTCACCACGACGGCCACCGCGGCCACGACGGCGCAGGAGACCACGAACGCACGCAGCGCCACGGTGTGCGCGCCTACGCCGATGATGGCGGCCCTCTGGTCGGCAGCGTACGAACGGTCCTTGCCGCCCACGATGAAGCAGCGCATCCGCGCCGAGGCCCATGGATCATCCCCCAGCTGCCGGCACCTGCCCCCGTCGGACACGGAAGCCGAGGCTGAGACCACCGCGCAGGAACCAGGGCTCGCCGCGGAGCCGTAACCCCGGCCCCGCGCCCGGGGCACCCGCCCTCCCGAACCTCAGAAGACCCCCGGCCACAGGCCGGGGGTCTTCTTCGTGCGACCGACTCTCGCAGGCGCATACGGGACAGCCATCCCCGGGACAGCCGCCCCTGCGGGACAGCCACCCCTGCGGGGCACAGGCCACAGAGCGACGGCACTGAGCGCGGTACGGGGAAACGGGGCCGACTGGACGACTGCGCCTGGACGACGAAGGCCGGCACATGCAGAAGGCCAGCACAAGGCCAGCACATGCAGAAGGCCGGTAGATCTTGGAGATCTACCGGCCTTCTGGCTGGCTCCGGGCCACTGTGGGGCTAACAGGATTTGAACCTGTGGCCTCATCCTTATCAGGGATGCGCTCTAACCAACTGAGCTATAGCCCCGCCGCGCTGCGGTATGTCCCGCGCGCTGACCTCTGAAGATTAGCGCACCCGGGGGCCAGTCCCAAAATCGATACCCGCGCGCGGGGGAGCAGGCGCTACTCGTCCTCGGCGAGGGTCAGCTCGACGCCGCCCACGAAGCCCGCGGAGAGGTTGTAGATGAAGGCGCCCAGCGTCGCCAGCGCGGTCGCAAGGACGACGTCGATGACCGCGATGATCGAGGTGAACAGCAGGACGCGCGGCAGCGACAGGAAGGACTGCAGGTCGAAGCCGTTGGACTCGTTCGAGCCCGTCGCCTCGGAGATCGTGCCGCCGACCGTGGAGAAGACGCCCATCGCGTCCATGACCATCCACAGGACGGCCGCCGCGACGATCGTGCAGATGCCGAGGGCGATGGAGAGCAGGAAGCTGACCTTCATCACCGACCACGGGTCGGCCTTGGCCACCCGAAGCCGCGCCTTGCGCGTGCGCGGAATCGTGCGCGCCCCGGTCCGCGGCCGTCGCACGGCGCCCGCCTGCGCGCCCTGCTGATACGCCTGCGGCGGGTGGTAGGGCTGGGACGACTGCTGCTGGGGCTGGCGCTCCCCGGGCAGCGCCCCACCAGTCTGGCCGGCGGTCTGACCAGAAGTCCCCGGCCCTCGGGTGTCCGTCACAGTCCCCCCCTGGGATCCATGAGACTCGTGAGAGTCGTGTGCATCAGTGGCGGAGCCACGGGCACCGTCCGTACCGGTAGTGCCGGTCCGCTTTGCCTCGGCGCCCGTGGCTCCGCTCACGATGGTTCACTCCTCGCGCTACTCGGCCGAGGAATCCGTGCCCTCGTCCGTTCCGGTGGCCGGCTCGGCACCATCCGATTCGTCGACGACGATGTCTCCGTCGACTTCCTCGGCCTCGCGCCCGGCCTCGGCGTTACGAGCGATACCGACCACGGCATCGCGCTTGCCCAGGTTGATCAGTTGGACGCCCATGGTGTCACGGCCCGTCTCCCTGACCTCGTTGACTCGCGTACGAATCACACCGCCGGACAGCGTGATGGCGAGGATCTCGTCGGTCTCCTCGACCACCAGGGCGCCGACGAGCTCGCCGCGGTCCTCCACGATCTTGGCGGCCTTGATGCCGAGGCCACCGCGACCCTGGACGCGGTACTCGTCGACGTTGGTCCGCTTCGCGTACCCACCGTCGGTGGCGGTGAAGACGAACGTACCCGGACGAACCACATTCATCGAGAGAAGCTCGTCGCCGCCGCGGAAACTCATTCCCTTGACGCCCGAAGTGGCGCGGCCCATCGGGCGCAGCGCGTCGTCCGTTGCGGTGAACCTGATCGACTGGGCCTTCTTGCTGATGAGGAGCAGGTCGTCCTCGGCCGAGACGAGCTCGGCACCGATCAGCTCGTCGTCCGAACCGTCGTCCGTCTCGCGGAGGTTGATGGCGATGACGCCGCCGGAGCGGGGCGAGTCGTAATCCTTGAGCGGTGTCTTCTTTACGAGGCCGCCCTTGGTGGCGAGCACCAGGTAGGGCACCGCTTCGTAGTCACGGATCGCGAGGATCTCGGCGATCTGCTCGTCCGGCTGGAAGGCGAGGAGGTTCGCCACGTGCTGGCCGCGGGCGTCGCGTCCGGCGTCGGGGAGCTCGTACGCCTTGGCGCGGTAGACACGGCCCTTGTTGGTGAAGAACAGCAGCCAGTGGTGCGTCGTCGACACGAAGAAGTGGTCGACGATGTCGTCCTGCTTCAGCTTCGTGCCGCGCACGCCCTTGCCGCCGCGCTTCTGCGAGCGGTAGTCCTCCGTCTTGGTGCGCTTGATGTAACCGCCGCGCGTGATGGTGACGACGATGTCCTCTTCGGCGATCAGGTCCTCCATGGACATGTCGCCGTCGAAGGGCACGAGCGCGGAGCGCCGGTCCTCGCCGAACTTGTCGACGATCGCCGCGAGCTCCTGGCTGATGATCTGGCGCTGCTTCTCGGGCGAGGCCAGGATCGTGTTGTACTCGTTGATCTTCGCCTGGAGCTCGTCGTGCTCGGCGACGATCTTCTGGCGCTCCAGGGCGGCGAGGCGGCGCAGCTGCATCTCGAGGATGGCGTTGGCCTGGATCTCGTCGATCGAGAGCAGGCCCATCAGGCCCTCGCGCGCGATGTCGACGGTCTGGCTGCCGCGGATGAGCGCGATGACCTCGTCGATGGCGTCCAGGGCCTTGAGGAGGCCACGCAGGATGTGCGCCCGCTCCTCGGCCTTGCGCAGCCGGTACTTCGTGCGCCGGACGATGACCTCGACCTGGTGCGTGACCCAGTGCCGGATGAAGGCGTCCAGCGAGAGGGTGCGCGGCACGCCGTCGACCAGGGCCAGCATGTTGGCGCTGAAGTTCGACTGGAGGTCGGTGTGCTTGTAGAGGTTGTTCAGAACGACCTTGGCGACCGCGTCACGCTTCAGGACGATGACGAGGCGCTGGCCGGTGCGCGAGGACGACTCGTCGCGGACGTCGGCGATGCCGCCGACCTTGCCGTCCTTGACCAGGTCGGCGATCTTCTGCGCGAGGTTGTCCGGGTTGGTCTGGTACGGCAGCTCGGTGACGACCAGGCACTGGCGGTTCTGGATCTCCTCGACCGCGACGACCGCGCGCATCGTGATGGAGCCACGGCCCGTGCGGTACGCCTCCTCGATGCCCTTGCGGCCCACTACCAGGGCACCGGTCGGGAAATCGGGACCCTTGATGCGCTCGATGAGGGCGTCGAGCAGCTCCTCGTGGGAGGCGTCGGGGTGTTCCAGGGCCCACTGCGCGCCCGCCGCGACCTCGCGGAGGTTGTGCGGCGGGATGTTGGTGGCCATGCCGACCGCGATGCCCGCCGAGCCGTTGATCAGCAGGTTCGGGAAGCGCGCCGGCAGGACCGTCGGCTCCTGGTTGCGGCCGTCGTAGTTGTCCGTGAAGTCGACGGTCTCCTCGTCGATGTCACGGACCATCTCCATGGCCAGCGGCGCCATCTTGCACTCGGTGTACCGCATGGCGGCCGCCGGGTCGTTGCCCGGGGAGCCGAAGTTGCCGTTGGAGTCCACCAGCGGCATGCGCATCGACCACGGCTGGGCGAGGCGCACCAGGGCGTCGTAGATGGAGGAGTCACCGTGCGGGTGATAGGTGCCCATGACGTCGCCGACGACGCGGGCGCACTTGTAGAAGCCCTTCTCGGGACGGTAGCCGCCGTCGTACATCGCGTACAGGACGCGGCGGTGGACGGGCTTCAGACCGTCCCGTACGTCGGGCAGCGCGCGGGACACGATGACGGACATCGCGTAGTCGAGGTAGGAGCGCTGCATCTCCGTCTCGAGCCCGACGGGCTCGACACGCATGCCCACGCCGGGAACGGCGGGTTCCTCTTCGGGCGTCACAGGGGTGTTCTCGTCGGCCATTGCTGGTCAAAGTCCTTTCGAGGTGCGGCTTGTACGGGCCGACTCAGATGTCGAGGAAACGGACGTCCTTGGCATTGCGCTGAATGAACGAGCGCCGTGCCTCGACGTCCTCTCCCATCAGCACCGAGAAGAGGTCGTCGGCCTGTGCCGCGTCGTCCAGGGTCACCTGGCCGAGCACGCGGTGCTCCTGGTCCATCGTCGTGATGCGCAGCTCCTCGGCGTTCATCTCGCCGAGACCCTTGAAGCGCTGGACCGAGTCGTCCCTGATGCGCTTGCCGGCCTGGCGGCCGAGCTCGATCAGGGCGTCGCGCTCACGGTCGGAGTACGCGTACTGGAAGTCGTCCCGCGACCACTTGATCTTGTAGAGCGGCGGGCGCGACAGGTAGATGTGCCCCTGCTCGACCAGCGGCCGCATGAAGCGGAAGAGGAACGTAAGGAGCAGCGTGTTGATGTGCTGACCGTCGACGTCGGCGTCCGCCATCAGGATGATCTTGTGATAGCGGAGCTTCTCGATGTCGAAGTCCTCGTGCACACCGGTGCCGAAGGCCGAGATCAGGGCCTGGACTTCCTGGTTGTGCAGGATCTTGTCGACGCGCGCCTTCTCGACGTTCAGGATCTTGCCTCGGATGGGCAGGATCGCCTGGTACATCGGGTCGCGGCCGGACTTCGCCGAACCACCGGCGGAGTCACCCTCGACGATGAAGATCTCGCACTTCGTGGGGTCGTTCGACTGGCAGTCGCTCAGCTTGCCCGGGAGCGACGCCGTCTCCAGGAGGCCCTTGCGGCGCGTCAGGTCGCGGGCCTTGCGGGCTGCGACGCGGGCCGTGGCGGCCTGGATGCCCTTGCGGATGATGTCCGCGGCCTCGTTGGGGTTCCGGTCGAACCAGTCCGTGAGGTGCTCGTGGACGACCTTCTGGACGAAGGTCTTCGCCTCCGTGTTGCCCAGCTTGGTCTTCGTCTGGCCCTCGAACTGGGGCTCGCCGAGCTTGACCGAGATGATCGCGGTCAGACCCTCGCGGACGTCCTCACCCGTGAGGTTGTCGTCCTTCTCGCGGAGCAGCTTCTTCTCGCGCGCGTAGCGGTTCACCAGGCCCGTCAGGGCGGCCCTGAAGCCCTCTTCGTGCGTACCGCCCTCGTGCGTGTGGATCGTGTTCGCGAAGGAGTACACGCCCTCGGTGTACTGCGAGTTCCACTGCATCGCGATCTCGGCCGAGAGCATGCGCTCCTTGTCCTCGGCCTCGACGTCGATGACGGTCGGGTGAATGACCTCACCCTTGCGGGAGTTGAGGTACTTCACGAAGTCGACGATGCCGCCTTCGTAGTGGTACGTGACCGTGCGGGCCTCGGCGGCCTCGTCGTCGGTCGCCTCGGCCGAGTCCGCACCCGCCGTGGCCTTCGCCGACTCGCGCTCATCAGTGAGTTTGATCGTCAAACCCTTGTTGAGGAACGCCATCTCCTGGAAACGCCGTGCCAGCGTCTCGAAGGAGTACTCGGTCGTCTCGAAGACGTCCGGGTCGGCCCAGAAGGTGACCGTCGTGCCCGTGTCCTCGACCCGCTCGTGCTTGGCGAGCGGAGCCGTGGGGACGCCCAGCTTGTAGTCCTGGGTCCAGCGGTAACCATCGGTCCTGACATCGACGGCGAGCTTGGTCGACAGCGCGTTGACGACCGAGACGCCGACGCCGTGCAGACCACCGGAGACGGCGTAGCCGCCGCCGCCGAACTTGCCGCCCGCGTGCAGCACGGTCAGCACGACCTCGACGGCCGGCTTCTTCTCGACGGGGTGGATGCCCACCGGGATGCCTCGGCCATTGTCGATGACACGCACGCCGCCGTCGGCGAGGATCGTGACGTCGATGGTGTCCGCGTGCCCGGCGAGGGCCTCGTCGACGGAGTTGTCGACGACTTCCTGGACCAAGTGGTGCAGGCCACGCTCACCGGTCGAGCCGATGTACATGCCGGGTCGCTTGCGGACCGCGTCCAAACCCTCGAGGACGGTGATCGCGCTGGCGTCGTACGACGGTGTGACCTCGCCGTTCGCGCCGGCGGCGGTGGACGGGATGTTCTCGTTGGGGTTGCCGGAATCGGCCACGAAGCGCCCTTTCTGGCACAGCACAACCCAAGCTCCCGGCGGTGGCCGGAGCGGCTGCGGCGTGTTTGTTCGGTAAGCCCTAGTCAGCGTTGCTCGGTGCGTCCCACAAGTGGGGCGGGATTAGCTTCCAGTCTACCGGTAGCGCTGACAGTGATGGGGGTTTGCCGGTACCTGAGTCCTCATGTGCCGCCCTGAACCGGCCTCGGCCGACTCCCCATATGCGGCCCAGGGCTCCAGAACGCTCACAGCGGCACTCAGCGCTTCGGGACGTCAACCCCCAGCTACGGTCGCAGGACGCCTCAGCCGTAGGTGTCGCCTGGGCCCGTGCTGCCGGGCGCGCGCAGGGGTCCGAAGCGGCGCGCGGGGCCACCGGGACCGAGCACCTTGATGAGGCGCACGGTGCCGTGTCCCAGGTCCTCGTTGAGGCGTGCCACCAGCTGGGGGGCCATGAGCCGCAGCTGAGTGGCCCACGCCGTCGAGTCGCACTGCACGGTCAGGACGCGCTCGTCCTCGTCGTACCGCTGCGGGACGCAGTGATTGGCCAGGTCGTCGCCGACGATCTGCGGCCAGCGCCCCATCACACCGCCCACCGCGGCCGGCGTCTCCCAGCCGCGCTCGGTGATCAGCCGGTTGATCGCGGATCCGAGCGGCAGCGGGTCGCGCCCGTCGGCGCGCGCGCCGGACCGCAGTCCGCCGCGGCGGGCCTGCTTCTTCTGCTGCGCGGCGTCGCCACGCGCGCGTGCCTGTTCCTTCGCGGCACGCAGGGCGACCCTGGCCAGGTCGACGCCGGAGGGCTCAGGCGGCTTCGGCGCTCCCCCGGACGCGTCCTTGGGGGCGCCCTCCGCGGCCTCTTCGGAGCTCATACGCGGTCCACCGCGCCGTCCGACACCGAGTACCGCGTACCGCTCAGGACGGCCGGGACGTCGTCGTCCACGGCGGCGGTGACAAGGACCTGCTCGCCCGGGGCCACCAGCTCCGCCAGGCGCTCCCTGCGGCGCACGTCGAGCTCCGCGAAGACGTCGTCGAGGACGAGCACCGGCTCGTTGCCCTCGGCCCTCAGCAGGTCGTACGAGGCCAGGCGCAGCGCCAGGGCGTACGACCAGGACTCGCCATGGCTCGCGTACCCCTTCGCGGGGAGCCGGCCCAGCTTGAGCACGAGATCGTCGCGGTGCGGGCCGACCAGGGTCACGCCCCGCTCGATCTCCTGCTTGCGGGCCTCCTCCAGGGCAGCGGTCAGCTGCTCGTAGAGCGCCTCGCGGGTGTGTCCGTCACCGGGCGCCGAGGACTTGTACTCCAGGGAGAGCGGGCCGCCGCCGGGCGCCAGCTGCTCGTACGCCTTGTCGGCCAGCGGCTGCAGCGCCGAGATCAGGTCGAGCCGCTGGACGAGCAGCTCGGCGCCCGCGCGCGCGAGGTGCTGGTCCCATACGTCGAGGGTGGAGAGGTCCATGGAGCGCCCGCCGTGCCGACGGGCGAGAGCGGCCGACTTCAGAAGGGTGTTGCGCTGCTTCAGGACCCGGTCGTAGTCGGACCGGACGCCGGCCATGCGCGGGGAGCGCGCGGTGATCAGCTCGTCGAGAAAGCGCCGCCGCTCACCGGGGTCGCCCTTGATCAGCGCGAGGTCCTCGGGCGCGAACAGCACCGTACGGACGATCCCCAGGACGTCACGCGGTCTGACCTGCGAGGACCTGTTGATACGGGCGCGGTTGGCCTTGCCGGGATTGAGCTCGAGCTCGATCAGTTGCTGGCGCTCGTCCTGGCGGACCGCGGCCCTGATGACGGCGCGCTCGGCGCCCATGCGCACCAGCGGTGCGTCCGAGGAGACCCGGTGGCTGCCGAGCGTGGCGAGATAGCCGACGGCCTCGACGAGGTTGGTCTTGCCCTGGCCGTTGGGCCCCACGAACGCGGTGACGCCCGGATCGAGAGGGACCTCGACCCGGGCGTACGAACGGAAGTCGGCCAGCGAGAGATGCGTGACGTGCATGGTGTGCGCCGACCTCCCCCGGCTTCCTTCACTTGCTGAGAGGCCTGTGTGAAACCGCCCCGGTTACGCACAGGCTGTGGATCAGTTCTCGCTCTTGGACTCGACCGCGTGGCCGCCGAACTGGTTGCGCAGCGCGGCGATCATCTTCATCTGCGGGGAGTCGTCCTGGCGCGAGGCGAACCGGGCGAAGAGCGAGGCCGTGATCGCGGGCAGCGGCACGGCGTTGTCGATGGCGGCCTCCACCGTCCAGCGGCCCTCTCCGGAGTCCTGCGCGAAGCCGCGCAGCTTCTCCAGGTGCTCGTCGTCGTCCAGGGCGTTGACCGCGAGGTCGAGCAGCCAGGAACGGATGACCGTGCCCTCCTGCCAGGAGCGGAAGACCTCACGGACGTCCGTGACCGAGTCGACCTTCTCCAGGAGCTCCCAGCCCTCGGCGTAGGCCTGCATCATCGCGTACTCGATGCCGTTGTGGACCATCTTCGAGAAGTGGCCCGCGCCGACCTTGCCCGCGTGGACCGAACCGAAGTCGCCCTCGGGCTTGAGCGCGTCGAAGACCGGCTGGACCTTCGCGATGTCCTCGGCGTCGCCGCCGTACATCAGCGCGTAGCCGTTCTTGAGGCCCCAGACGCCGCCCGAGACGCCGCAGTCGACGAAGCCGATGCCCTTGGCCCTCAGCTCCTCGGCGTGCTTCTCGTCGTCCGTCCAGCGGGAGTTCCCGCCGTCGACGACGACGTCGCCGGGCTGCAGCAGCCCGGCGAGCTCGTCGACGGTGGACTGGGTCGCGGCACCGGCCGGAACCATCACCCACACCACTCGCGGGCCCTTGAGCTTGCCGACCAGCTCTTCGAGGCTGGCGACATCCGCGACGTCCGGATTGCGGTCGTATCCGATGACGGTGTGACCTGCGCGGCGGATGCGCTCGCGCATGTTGCCGCCCATCTTGCCGAGGCCGACGAGACCGAGCTCCATCAGAGTTCCTTCACTAGCGAGGTGGCGTTACGGCACTTTCGTACCTGCGCCCGAGCCTACGCCCGGACGCACGCTCACACCTGTGGGCTCAGCCGCTCAGACGTACGGGCATGATCAGGTACTTGTAGGCCTCGTCCGCCTCCGCGTCGACGGCCGGCCTGCCGCTCAGCAGCGCGGGCTTCGTCGACGTCGTGAACGACAGCTGGGCGACCGGCGAATCGATCGCGCTGAGGCCGTCGAGCAGGAACGTCGGGTTGAACGCGATCGAGATGTCGTCGCCGTCCAGCTGGGCGTCGACCCTTTCCACAGCCTGTGCGTCGTCGCTGGAGCCTGCCTCCAGGATCAGCACGCCCTGCTCGAAGCTGAGCCGCACCGGGGTGTTCCGCTCGGCGACCAGGGCGACACGCTTGACGGCCTCTACGAAGGGGGCGGTCTCGATCACGGCGACCGAGTTGAACTCGGTCGGGAACAGCGTGCGGTACTTCGGCAGGTCGCCCTCGAGGAGACGCGTGGTCGTACGCCGTCCGGCGCCCTCGAAACCGATCAGGCCCTCACCGGCACCCGAGCCGGACAGGGCCAGGGTGACCGTGTCGCCGCTCGTGAGCGCCTTGGCGGTGTCCAGGAGGGTCTTGGCGGGCACCAGGGCGACCGCGGACGCCTCGGGGTTCTCCGGCTTCCACAGGAACTCGCGGACCGCGAAGCGGTAGCGGTCGGTGGAGGCCAGGGTGACCGTGTCGCCCTCGATCTCGATGCGCACACCGGTGAGCACGGGCAGCGTGTCGTCGCGGCCCGCCGCGATGGCCACCTGCGAGGCGGCCGAGGCGAAGACCTCACCGGGGACGGTGCCCGTGGCGGTCGGCATCTGGGGCAGCGCGGGGTACTCCTCCACAGGAAGCGTGTGGAGTGTGAATCGCGAGGAGCCGCAGACCACCGTCGCCCGTACACCGTCTGTGGAGATCTCCACCGGGCGGTTGGGGAGCGCGCGGCAGATGTCCGCGAGCAGTCGGCCCGATACGAGGACCGTGCCCTCCTCGTCGATCTCGGCGTCCACCGAGACGCGTGCCGAGACCTCGTAGTCGAAGCTCGACAGGCTCAGTGCGCCTTCCTCGGCCTTCAGCAGCAGTCCTGCGAGGACGGGCGCTGGCGGCCGGGCCGGGAGGCTGCGCGCCGCCCAGGCCACCGCCTCCGCGAGTACGTCGCGTTCAACCCGGATCTTCACCGTAAGCCGCCCTCCTGCTGTTGCTGGCTGCTCTCGCCCGCTGGGCCTGTGGCCCTCGTCGTCTGACTCGGTGTCTCTCAGCCATGCCGTGGGAAGGACACCGGGGACCAGTCTGACGTACGGCGCTGACAGTCGTTGCCTGTCGGGGTCAAGTCGTGGCGAGCGGTGCCGGAGGTCCGGAGAGCGAGTTGTGCACAGGCCCTCCTTCGAAACCATTTCCCCGGTCTCTCTAGTTGGGAGTAGTAGTAGGGGCTGTGGAAACCGTGGATAACCCTGTTTGCGCAGGTCAGCACCGGTTTTTTATCCACCGAGCCTGTGGGCGGAGCCCGTGGACAACCGGGTGTTTCTGTGGACGGGCGAAAGTTCTGCACACCCGATGCACAGGAGGGGGCGACTTCTCCCCAGCGCTGTCCCCAGCTTTACCCAGCTTCCCCACAGGCCAACCGACCACCTTGGTGTGACGCCTTTCACTCGACCCGGTGAGAGGGCGCGTTGCGTTGCCGAACAGTGGACAGCCGTGTGGAGAAGCTGAGGAAAGCTGGGGACAACGGCTCCCACCCTGTGGGTTGCCGGTGGACAACTTCATGCACAGCCTGTGGACGAGATTTTCCTCCACAGCCTGTGGAGAGTCTTCGTCCACGAATCCACAGCCATGTGACCTGGCCTGATGATCTCTCAGCAGCGTCACCTGTGGACAGCGTCTGGACAACTTTCCAGTCCCCAGGGTGTGGAAGGAAGAAAGTACGCACATCTGTGGAGAACAGCCGTCTGAGCAGGGGAAATCGAACAGTGGACGGCGGCCGTACGACGTCTCCGTACGGTTCCGCGCACTCGGAGTGAGGCCCGATGGACCCCAAAACGGCCTCCACGCGTGCGTGAGCAACGAAAAAGGGCGCCCCAGGAGTTGCCCTGGAACGCCCTCAGCGACGCGTCGCGGCCTCTGTCAGCCGTTCTTGATGCGGTTGGTGAGCTCGGTGACCTGGTTGTAGATGGAGCGACGCTCCGCCATCAGCGCGCGGATCTTGCGGTCCGCGTGCATGACGGTCGTGTGGTCGCGACCGCCGAACTGCGCGCCGATCTTCGGCAAGGAGAGGTCGGTGAGCTCCCGGCAGAGATACATGGCGATCTGGCGTGCCGTCACCAGGACGCGGCTGCGCGAGGATCCGCACAGGTCGTCCACCGTCAGACCGAAGTAGTCGGCGGTCGCCGCCATGATGGCCGTCGCGGTGATCTCCGGAGCCGCGTCCTCGCCGCCCGGGATCAGGTCCTTGAGGACGATCTCGGTGAGCCCCAGGTCCACCGGCTGGCGGTTCAGCGACGCGAACGCGGTGACCCGGATCAGCGCGCCCTCCAGCTCACGGATGTTCCGCGAGATCCGCGACGCGATGAACTCGAGCACCTCGGGCGGGGCGTTGAGCTGCTCCTGCACCGCCTTCTTACGAAGGATCGCGATACGCGTCTCCAGCTCCGGCGGCTGGACGTCGGTGATCAGACCCCATTCGAAGCGGTTGCGCAGCCGGTCCTCCAGGGTGACCAGCTGCTTGGGCGGCCGGTCACTGGAGAGAACGATCTGCTTGTTCGCGTTGTGGAGCGTGTTGAACGTGTGGAAGAACTCCTCCTGCGTCGACTCCTTGTCCGCGAGGAACTGGATGTCGTCGACGAGCAGGATGTCCATCTCGCGGTAGCGCTTGCGAAAGCTGTCGCCCTTGCCGTCGCGGATGGAGTTGATGAACTCGTTGGTGAACTCCTCCGAGCTCACGTAGCGCACGCGCGTGCCGGGGTAGAGGCTGCGGGCGTAATGCCCGATGGCGTGCAGCAGGTGCGTCTTGCCGAGCCCCGACTCCCCGTAGATGAAGAGGGGGTTGTACGCCTTCGCGGGCGCCTCGGCGACGGCGACCGCGGCCGCGTGGGCGAAACGGTTCGACGCGCCGATGACGAAGGTGTCGAAGAGGTACTTCGGGTTGAGGCGCGCGGTGGGCTCGCCGGGCCCCGTCGCGGGCGCCGGCTGCGCGGCCAGCGGGCCGGGGGCGCCGCTGGACGAGGTGGGCCCCACAGGGCCGCCCCGGTGCACTCCGTGGCCCCCGTGACCCCCGCCGCGGTGTCCGCCGGGCGGCTCGGACATGTCGTGGCGCTCGCGCCGGTCCTGCGGATCGGAGCGCTGCTGCTCGTAGGGCGAACGCTCCTGCGGCGGCTGCGAGCGGTAGTCCCGCTGCGGCTGCTGCACCGGATTCGCGTACGGGTCCCGCTCGGGGAAGCCGAGCCGAGGCTGCTGCCAGCCGTAGTCGTCCTGCGGCTGCGGCCAGGCGCCGGGGGCCGGGCGCTGGTAATCCGGGTAGGCGGGGCGTGCGGTCGGCATCTGGTCGGACCGGGAGCCGCCCTGGTGCTCGTCCGAGGGGCGGCGGCCGTAACTCTCGTAGGAGTCGTGCCCCTGACCGGAGGCGGGTGGCAGCTCGGGTTCCTCGTAGCGCTGCTGGTGGGACTGCGGGTGCTGAGGAGCGGACTGGTGCTGGGTGGGCGGGGCCGGCGGGCCCATGGGTTCGCCGACGGAGTCGTCGACGGTGATCGCGATACGGATCGGGCGGCCGCACTCGCGGCTCAGGGTCTCGCTGACCACGGGGGCGAGACGGCCTTCCAGTACGCCCTTGGCGAATTCGTTCGGAACGGCCAGGAGTGCGGTGTCGGCGACGAGTGCCAGGGGCTGGCAGCTCCGGAGCCACCGCTCGTCCTTCGCCTCGACGCCCTGCCCGCGGCCCTCACCCAGCAGATGTTCCAGAACTCGTGGCCACACTGCGGCAAGATCGGCAGGTACGTCAGCCACAGGGCACGCTCTCTCACGGGGTCCCACGAACGTGTGGTTCTCGGGACGGAAATCGGTATGGGGAGAAGGAAGGGAACGAATCGGAGTTCCGTCACGGTAGTCAGGGCGACCGGTAGGGTTCAAGTTGTTGTCCACAGGCTGTGCACAGTGTCTCCCCCCGGCGGCCGGTTTGACCGGATGGCGTAGCCCCGCGTACCGTGACCAGGTCGAGTTGTCGATGGCTGCTGCCGCCTGCCTCCGATGGGCAAAGATCACGATCTGTGATTGTGAAGCGGTGCACTCGGTGCGTATTCGCGAGCTTCTCGTGGGCGCACGGTGACAGCCAGGCGATGTCCCGCCACCACACGATCATTTCTGGAGCCCCCGAGTGAGCAAGCGCACCTTCCAGCCGAACAACCGTCGCCGCGCCAAGACCCACGGCTTCCGCCTGCGGATGCGCACCCGCGCCGGCCGCGCGATTCTCGCGAACCGTCGTGGCAAGGGTCGCGCCAGCCTGTCCGCCTGATTTCAGTCAGGTCATGACGTCGTGCTGCCTACCGAGCATCGGCTGAGGCGGCGCGAAGACTTCGCGACCGCGGTACGCCGAGGACGCCGGGCCGGACGCCCGCTTCTCGTCGTCCATCTACGTAGCGGTGCAACGGACCCGCACGTGCCAGGGGAGAGCCATCCCCCGACACGTGCGGGTTTCGTCGTCAGCAAGGCCGTGGGTGGAGCGGTCATACGCAATGCGGTGAAGCGCAGGCTTCGCCATCTGATGCGCGACCGGTTGGCCAAGGTGCCCCCCGGTAGCCTGGTAGTAGTACGAGCGCTGCCCGGAGCGGGCGACGCCGACCATGCACAGCTGGCCCGAGACCTGGATGCCGCCCTCGAGCGGTTGCTGGGAGGGGGCGCGCGATGAAGTACCCGCTGCTGGCTCTGATCAAGCTGTACCAGTGGACGATCAGTCCGCTCCTGGGCCCGGTGTGCAAGTACTACCCGTCGTGTTCCCGCTACGGCTACCTGGCCATCGACCGGCACGGTGCGATCAAGGGAACGGCGCTCACTGCCTGGCGCATCCTGCGGTGCAATCCGTGGTCGCTGGGTGGAGTCGACCATGTTCCGCCGCGCAAGCGTCCGCGGTGGCACGAGATGCTGCGCGCTGCCTGGCGCGAACGCAAGGGCGGGCCCTCCGCCGCAGGCGCGCCGACCGGGAACCTGCCCCCGGGAACGGCCGCCGAGACCGAGACCCCGTCCCATGCTCAAGGAGCCTGATTAGTGGACACGATTGCCAGTCTCTTCAGCTTTATCACGACACCAGTTTCGTGGGTCATCGTCCAGTTCCACTCGGTGTACGGGAAGATCTTCGGTCCCGACACGGGCTGGGCCTGGGGCCTGTCCATCGTGTCCCTGGTGATCCTCATCCGGATCTGCCTGATCCCGCTCTTCGTGAAGCAGATCAAGGCCACTCGGGCGATGCAGACGCTGCAGCCCGAGATGAAGAAGATCCAGGAGCGCTACAAGAGCGACAAGCAGCGCCAGTCCGAAGAGATGATGAAGCTGTACAAGGAGTCGGGCACCAACCCGCTCTCCTCGTGCCTTCCCATCCTGGCGCAGTCGCCGTTCTTCTTCGCCCTGTACCACGTGCTCAACGGCATCGCGACCGGCAAGACGATCGGCGTCATCGACGACCAGCTCCTGGAGAGCGCGCGTAAGGCGCACATCGTCGGTGCTCCGCTGGCGGCGAAGTTCACCGACGGCGCGGACAAGGTCGCCTCCCTCGGTGCCACCCTGACCGATGTCCGGGTCGTCACCGCGATCATGATCATCATGATGTCGGCGTCGCAGTTCTTCACGCAGCGCCAGCTGATGACGAAGAACGTGGACACCACGGTCAAGACGCCGTTCATGCAGCAGCAGAAGATGCTGATGTACGTCTTCCCGGTCATGTTCGCCGTCTTCGGCATCAACTTCCCGGTCGGTGTCCTCGTCTACTGGCTGACCACCAACGTGTGGACCATGGGCCAGCAGATGTTCGTCATCCGCCGGAACCCCACCCCCGGCTCCAAGGCCCAGGCCGCGTTCCTGGAGCGCCTGCACAAGCAGGTCGTGCACACCAAGTCGGTGCGGGGGCGTGGCAACACGAACGTGATCAAGGCGATCGTCGCCAAGGGCCGTGACCGCAACGAGTTCGAGCGCAAGTTCATCAACGGTCTGACCAAGGCGGGCCTCGTGGCCCAGACCGACGGCACCGTGGTGGAGAGCGACAGCACCGTCGTCACCGAGACCGAGGACGGCACTTCCGCCGGAGGCGCCCCGAAGCGCCAGCAGCCCAAGCGGCAGAGCAAGTCCAAGCGCCAGGCGGCCCCGGCACAGGGAGCGGCCGGCGCCACCAAGGCGGACGCCGTTCCCGACGCGAAGACGTCGCTGGAGAAGTCCGAGGCCGAGCCCGCGGACGACTCCCCCATGACCAAGCAGACCGGTGGCGACAACAAGCAGGGCAACAAGCCCGGCTCCGGTCAGCGCAGCCGAGCCAAGTCGGGACAGCAGCGCAAGGGCCAGCAGCGGCCCAAGCACCCGTCCTCCAAGAAGTAGAAGGAGCCCATCCAGTGACGGAAGGCACCACCACCTCCGCCGCAGCTGAGGCCGGCGACACCCTCTCCCACCTCGAGCAGGAGGGGGAGATCGCGGCGGACTACCTTGAGGGTCTGCTCGACATCGCCGACCTCGACGGCGACATCGACATGGACGTCGAGGCCGACCGGGCCGCTGTCTCGATCATCAGCGACGTCAGCAGCCGCGATCTGCAGAAGCTGGTCGGCCGCGACGGCGAGGTCCTTGAGGCCCTCCAGGAGCTCACCCGTCTCGCCGTCCACCGCGAGACCGGTGACCGCAGCCGTCTGATGCTGGACATCGCGGGCTACCGTGCCAAGAAGCGCGAGGAGCTTTCGGAGCTGGGCGCCAAGGCCGCGGCCGAGGTGAAGAGCTCGGGCGAGCCGGCCAAGCTCGAGCCGATGACCCCCTTCGAGCGCAAGGTCGTGCACGACGCGGTCAAGGCCGCCGGCCTGCGCAGCGAGTCCGAGGGCGAGGAGCCGCAGCGCTTCGTCGTCGTCCTCCCTGCCTGATCGGCACAGCGTTTCCCGGCCCCGTCTGTTCGCAGGCGGGGCCGATCTTTGTCAGCCTGATAGACAGCCACCCCAGTGCGGTACGGAAGGACGGTCCCCGTGACGGAGGCAGCGGAACTCCCCCCGGCGCCGGAAGAGGCCCGGACGGTATTCGGTGAGCGCTTCTCGGACGCGGTCCGGTACGCGGAACTGCTGGCCGATGCGGGAGTGCAGCGAGGCCTGATCGGCCCTCGCGAAGTACCCCGGCTGTGGGAGCGGCACCTGCTGAACTGCGCCGTGTTGTCCGAGGTCGTGCCCGAGAACGTCACGGTGTGCGATGTCGGCTCGGGCGCCGGACTGCCGGGCATTCCTCTGGCGCTCGTCCGCCCGGACCTGAAGATCACGCTCCTCGAGCCGCTGCTGCGGCGCACGAACTTCCTCACCGAGGTCGTGGAGCTGCTCGGGCTCGACCACGTGACGGTGGTGCGGGGTCGTGCCGAGGAAGTCCTCGGCAAGCTGCCGCCCGTCCATGTGGTGACCGCGCGAGCCGTCGCGCCGCTGGACCGTCTGGCGGCCTGGGGCGTGCCGCTGCTCCGTCCGTACGGGGAGATGCTGCTGCTCAAGGGCGACACCGCCGAGGAAGAGGTCAAGGCGGCGGGCGCCGCCCTGAGCAAGCTCGGCGCGGTGGACACCTCGGTGTTGCATGTGGGCGAGGGCGTGGTGGACCCGCGGTCCACCGTGGTCCGGGTCGAGGTCGGGGAGAGCCCCGGCGGTGTGCGCTTCGCGGCGAAGCGGGCCAAGGCCGCCCGCGCCGGCCGTGCCCGTCGTCGCCGCTGAACTTCTCGCAGCGTCGCCGCTGATCCGTCCTGACGACGAGCCGTACTCCACAAAAGCAGTCAAACGTACCCATACCGGGGTGTCGCACGAGCGGCACCCCGGCTGCCGTGCATCGTGTTTCACGTGAAACGTCGCTCACTGCTGCATGGCATCATCAGTCGCGGCCGCGCCGCGGAACCTCGCGACCGTCGGCCACTCGGTTCCCTCGATAAGGGCACGGAGTTTTCCACAGAGGTGGATTCGTCCACAGAAGACCGGACCTCGCTGGTTCACGAACCTCAAAGCATGGGAGGCTCTGTTCATTGCGAGCCTGATGTCGAGGAGAGTGAATCCTTGCGGTCCGACGCCAACATCGCGGGACCGATGACCGATCCGGTCCCCGGCCCCCGTACCGAATCGGCGGGGGAGGATGTTTCACGTGAAACACCGACCCCGATGGACGACACACCCATCGGTCGTGCTGCCCAACTGGCAGTAGAAGCACTCGGCCGCGCAGGCGAGGGTCTGCCACGTCCTGAGCAGACCCGCGTCATGGTGGTCGCCAACCAGAAGGGCGGGGTGGGCAAGACGACGACGACCGTCAATCTCGCCGCCTCGCTCGCTCTGCACGGTGCCCGTGTCCTGGTGATCGACCTCGACCCGCAGGGCAACGCCTCCACGGCTCTCGGCATCGACCATCACGCCGAGGTCCCGTCCATCTACGACGTCCTGGTCGAGAGCAAGCCGCTCTCCGACGTCGTCCAGCCGGTATCCGATGTAGAAGGACTCTTCTGCGCCCCGGCCACCATCGATCTCGCCGGTGCGGAGATCGAGCTGGTGTCGCTGGTGGCACGGGAGAGCCGACTGCAGCGAGCGATCCAGGTGTACGAGCAGCCGTTGGACTACATCCTCATCGACTGCCCGCCGTCGCTGGGCCTGCTGACGGTCAACGCCCTGGTGGCAGGCGCCGAGGTGTTGATCCCCATCCAGTGCGAGTACTACGCGCTGGAAGGGCTCGGCCAGCTCCTGCGCAACGTCGACCTGGTGCGCGGGCACCTCAACCCGAACCTGCATGTGTCGACGATCCTGCTCACCATGTACGACGGCAGGACACGGCTCGCCTCCCAGGTGGCGGACGAGGTGCGTAGCCACTTCGGCGAAGAGGTCCTGCGGACGAGCATCCCGCGATCGGTCCGTATCTCTGAAGCGCCGAGCTACGGCCAGACGGTGCTCACCTACGATCCGGGATCGAGCGGCGCCCTCTCCTACTTCGAAGCGGCACGAGAGATCGCGCTGCGAGGAGTCGGAGTGCGCTACGACGTCCAGCACGCCCACACGGGCGCTCAGAACGACCAGCACAGCATGACGGAGGGGATGCAGTGAGCGAGCGACGGAGGGGACTGGGGCGAGGCCTCGGCGCCTTGATCCCTGCGGCCCCGACGGAGAGGCAGCCCTCGCAGAGCGCGGGAGGAGCCTCTACCTCTCCCTCGGCAGTGCCGGTACTGACCGCCGAGCGAGGAGTGGCGGCCGCGAAGGTGGCGGCGCTTCCGCAGAGCCCTGTTTCACATGAAACGGCCGAGCCGCCTCAGCACGCCGCGGAGGTGCCGGAGAACCAGACTGTCGCCGGTGCGCACTTCGCCGAGCTGCCGCTCGACGTCATCAAGCCCAACCCGCAGCAGCCGCGTGCGGTGTTCGACGAGGACGCTCTCGCCGAGCTGGTGACCTCCATCAAGGAAGTCGGGCTTCTCCAGCCGGTCGTCGTACGGCAGCTGGGGCCCGCGCGCTACGAGCTCATCATGGGCGAGCGGCGCTGGCGTGCGTGCCGGGAAGCGGGCATGGAGCGCATCCCGGCCATCGTGCGGGCCACGGACGACGAGAAGCTCCTCCTGGACGCGCTGCTCGAGAACCTGCACCGTGCCCAGCTGAACCCGCTGGAAGAGGCCGCCGCCTACGACCAGCTGCTCAAGGACTTCAACTGCACGCACGACCAGCTGGCGGACCGCATCGGCCGGTCCCGCCCGCAGGTCTCCAACACTCTGCGGCTGCTGAAGCTTTCGCCGACGGTGCAGAACCGCGTCGCGGCCGGGATCCTCTCCGCGGGGCATGCCCGTGCGCTGCTCTCCGTCGAGGACTCGGAGGAGCAGGACCGACTCGCCCACCGGATCGTGGCAGAAGGCCTCTCGGTGCGTGCTGTCGAGGAGATCGTGACCCTCATGGGTTCGCGGCCGCAGCGGGCCCCTAAGGCGAAGGGACCGCGCGCGGGCGCCCGGCTCTCGCCGGCGCTGAGCAGCCTCGCCACGCGGCTCTCCGACCGGTTCGAGACCCGGGTCCGGGTGGACCTCGGCCAGAAGAAGGGGAAGATCGTCGTCGACTTCGCCTCTCTGGAGGACCTGGAGCGCATCCTCAGCACCCTGGCGCCGGGAGAGGGGCCGGTGCTGAAGAACGGGCCGGGCGAGGACGAGTCGGAGGACGCCCACGAGGACGACAAGGGCTGACCCTCAGGGGTCGGCACCGCGAGAGCGGGCCGTGTCCGGTTGGTACCGGAACACGGCCCGCTCTTTGCTTTCTTACGGTTTCGATGCAATCACATCGTGGATACGATGCGATCAGGTATGGCGCATCCACCTGACGGCACCTCTATGGGGAGGCAGGGGCCATGCGATCGATGAGCCGCACCGGACTGATGACCGCGGGCCTGGGGTTGGGAGCGGTCGGCGGCTTCGTCGGCAGCCTGCTCAGGGAACGCAGCGCTCTGACAGCCGCCCGTAGTGCGGCGGCCGATGGAAATGAGGATCCGCCTTCATGGGGCGTCGGCTCGTACCGCTCACACTGGACAACCTCCCGGATCTCCCCAAGCGGTGCCGGATGTGCGTCTTCTGGGAGCTGGACCCGGTCAGCGGCCAGGCCGCGGTAAAGGCCGGTACCCCGGAGACGGAGAAGGAGGCGTGGATTTCCGCCGTCCTGCTGGAGTGGGGGTCCTGCGGCCGCGTCGTCTACGTCGACGACGTGCCGGTCGGCTTCGTGCTCTACGCGCCTCCGGCGTACGTGCCCCGCTCCACGGCATTCCCCACGAGCCCGGTGTCTCCGGATGCCGTCCAGCTGATGACGGCCTGGATCATGCCTGGGTATCAGGGACAGGGGCTGGGCCGAGTGATGGTCCAGACGGTCGCGAAGGATCTGCTGCGCAGAGGATTCAAGGCGATCGAGGCCTTCGGGGACGCACGGTGGGAGAAGCCCGCGTGTGTGCTGCCCGCGGAACATCTCCTGGCGGTGGGCTTCAAGACGGTCCGCCCGCATCCCGCCTATCCGAGGCTGAGGCTCGAACTGCGGACGACGCTCTCCTGGAAGGAGGACGTCGAGCTGGCGCTCGACCGGCTGCTGGGGGCGGTGCAGAAGGAGCCCGCGCTCCGACCGTTGTGAACCGGCGCGCGGGTCTCGCGGGAGCCCCGGAGCCCGAGCAGACTCAGGTCGCTGAACGCAGAACTCAGGTCACTGAACGACGAATGGACCAACCCCGGAGGGGCTGGTCCATTCGTGTTTCACGTGAAACATAGCCGCCGATTACTCGGCGATGAAGTCCGCCAGGTCCTTCTCGATGGCGCCCTTGGGCTTGGCGCCGACGATGGTCTTGGCGACCTCACCGTGCTGGTACACGTTCAGCGTCGGGATGGACATGACGCCGTACTTGGCGGCCGTGCCCGGGTTCTCATCGATGTTGAGCTTGACGACCTCGATCTTGTCGCCGTGCTCGGCAGCGATCGCCTCCAGGGAGGGCGCGATCTGACGGCACGGGCCACACCAGGCGGCCCAGAAGTCCACCAGGACAGGCTTGTCGCTCTTGAGGACGTCCTCCTCGAAGGAGGCGTCCGTCACGTTCTTCAGGTTGCCGGCCACTGCGGGCTCCTCATTTCTCGGGGTGGTGCACAGGTGGGGTAGGTCAGACGCTGGCGGTCGGGGTCTTCTCGGGCTCCGGGGCCTCGGCGTCGGACAGTGCCGCCAGGTAGCGCTCGGCGTCGAGAGCGGCGGAGCAGCCGGTGCCGGCCGCCGTGATCGCCTGACGGTACGTGTGGTCGACGACGTCACCGGCGCCGAAGACACCGGTCAGGTTCGTCCGGGTCGAGGGCGCCTCGACCTTCAGGTAACCCTCGTCGTCCAGCTCGAGCTGCCCCTTGAAGAGCTCGGTGCGCGGGTCGTGGCCGATCGCGATGAAGAGGCCCGTCACCGGCAGCTCGGACGTCTCGCCCGTCTTCAGGTTGCGCAGCGTCAGGCCCTCGAGCTTCGGGTCGCCCTTGATCTCGGCGATCTCGCTGTCCCAGACGAACGAGATCTTCGGGTCGGCGAAGGCGCGCTCCTGCATCGCCTTGGAGGCACGCAGGGTGTCACGGCGGTGCACGATCTTCACGGACCTGGCGAAGCGCGAGAGGAAGGTGGCCTCCTCCATCGCGGTGTCGCCGCCGCCGATCACGGCGATGTCCTGGTCCTTGAAGAAGAAGCCGTCACAGGTGGCGCACCAGGAGACGCCGCGTCCGGAGAGGGCGTCCTCGTTCGGCAGGCCCAGCTTGCGGTGCTGAGACCCGGTCGTGACGATGACGGTCTTCGCGCGGTGCACGGTGCCGACGGTGTCCGTCACGGTCTTGATCTCACCGCTGAGGTCGACGGCGACGACGTCGTCGGGGATGAGCTCGGCACCGAAGCGCTCGGCCTGGGCCCGCATGTTGTCCATGAGCTCGGGACCCATGACGCCGTCCTGGAAGCCGGGGAAGTTCTCCACCTCGGTGGTGTTCATCAGCGCACCGCCGGCGGTGACGGCGCCCTCGAACACCAGCGGCTTCAGCGACGCGCGCGCGGTGTAGAGCGCCGCCGTGTAGCCGGCGGGCCCGGAGCCGATGATGATCACGTTACGGACGTCGGTCACGGCTTGATTCCTCGTCTCTGGGGACTGCTGTGTAGTGCTGGTGGGTGCCCGTCTCAGGACTCTCACCCCACCCAACGGATCCTACGGGGCATGCATTCCCCGACATGGCCGAGCGCACGGAAGCACGGCAGGCGGAAGAGTGCCATGTGCCACAAGAGCGCTGGCCGTAGCGCCGAGCGCGGCCCGGGCGAGGGGAGGAAAAAGCCCGGGACTGTCAGCCCTGCGGGTAGGCGTGCGTCGCGAGGACCTTGCCCGTGGCCGACGAGGACTTGCCCACGCAGGCGGCGTCGACGATGTACGCGGAGACCTTGGTGGTGTCGGAGTCATGGGGGACGACCACGAGGTAGGCGTCCTTACCGTCGTAGGAACCCTCTTCGGCGGCGAGCGGTGTCCTGTCACCGATGCCGCGCTGGATGCACTCCGGTACCTGGACCGTGGTCATCGGGGAGTTCTTCTTGGGGGACTCCGAGCTGGAGCGTGTGTCGAAGGACGGCGTCGAGGCGTCCGACTGTCCTTGGGGCTTCCGCACGTGGTTCTTGTTGAGGAGGTCGGCGACGCGTCCCTCGAGCTTTCCTTCGGAGAAGGAGTTCGCGGTGTTGGGCCTCTTCGAGGCAGACCCGGCCGTCCCGTCGGTGTCGCTGCCCAGGGTCTGGATCAGCAGAGTCCCGAGGCCGATGGCGGCGGCGGTGAAGACGGCGCCGAGCACGGTCGTCCGTCGGCGCGTGCTCCGAAGGCGGCCGCCACGTCCTGGTCCGGTGGCCGCACGGGAATGGCCCGCGGGCCTGTCGGTGGCCCCAGCCGCGGCAGGGGCGGGCGATGTTTCACGTGAAACACGTGCGGCAGCGGGCGCAGAGGCGAGGCCTGCCGGTTCCGAGGTCGCCCTCTCCGAGTTCGCATCTTCCGAGAAAAGGTCTCCGGACGGGGTGGAATCGAGGAGCGCCTCGGCCGCGAGTGCCGCGTCGATGCGCCCGGCCACGTCGTCCGGCATCCGTGGTGGGCCCGGAAGGGTGCCGAGCATGCCGCGGATCTCCTCCAGAGAGGCATAGACGTCGGCGCAGAGCTCGCAGCTGTCCAAGTGCCTGCGCACGTCGCTCGTGCGCGACGGGGAGAGGAGTCCCTCGGTCAGATCGGAGATCTCAGCGACGTCCGGGTGCCCGGCCGTATCGGTCGTGGTTGTCACGCTCGCCCACCTCCGCCCTTCACCGCAGCTGAATCGCTCGGTCCTGTATCCCGTGGCCCCGCTGCCGGTGGGACGGATGTCCCCTGCGTCCGGTTCCTTCCCGAGCCGGGCTTCCTGCTTCCTTCGCCTGCGCCGCCGTCCCCGTTGCCCGGAGCCGACTCCGTACGCAGATGGGTGAGAAGCGGCAGGAGTCTGGCTCTGCCGCGTGCGCAGCGGCTCTTGACCGTCCCGGTGGGAACGTCGAGGACACTGGCCGCCTCGGCCACGGGATAGCCCTGCATGTCGACCAGGACGAGAGCGGCGCGCTGGTCGTGGGGCAGAGTGCCCAGTGCCTCCATGAGCTCCCGGTGCAGGTCGCCCCGCTCGACCGGGGCGGCAGCCGACTCCGCCGGCTCCAGGAGCTGCTCGAGGCGCTCGGTGTCGTCGATCGGTGTGGCCTTGCGCGAGGCTGCTTTGCGCGCCCTGTCCAGGCAGGCGTTCACGGTGATCCGGTGCAACCAGGTCGTCACGGCGGACTGCCCGCGGAACGTGTGCGCCGCGCGATAGGCGGAGACCAGGGCGTCCTGCACCGCGTCGGCGGCCTCCTCGCGGTCGCCGAGCGTGCGCAGGGCCACGGCCCAGAGCCGGTCGCGATGGCGCCGCACGATCTCGCCGAAGGCGTCTTTGTCGCCGGCCACATGGCGGGTGAGGAGTTCCTGATCGCTCAGGTCACCGTGCGCGGTGCCGTCCATCGCCGAACCCCCTCCCCCAGCGCCGTGGCGGGCCGATCCCTCAGCCCTTGAGCTGCACGTCCGTGATGGCTTGCTTGTATCCCGCCCGGTAGTACCCGTCCTGGCCGGAGTTGGGCACCTCGGTCATCCAGAGGAGAACGTATTGCGACTTCACGGGCTTCTTGCTCTTGATCGTCGCCGTCTTGCCCGATGTGGTGGCGGTGCCGATCTTCTTCATGGATGCGATGTCGGTGGTCGGCGTCAGCGAGTCCGTGGCATACAGCGCGACCGTGGTGCGGTCGCCCTGGTAGCGCAGGGCCACCGACGCCTCCGAGACGTCCTTTTCCGATCCGAGGTCGTAGACGATACCGACACCGGGCTTGTACGGGGCAAGAGGCGGGCCCTCCTTGAACGTCTTGGTACGCCAGAGCGTGGAGGGATCGTTGTCGAAGGTGTTGGGGACGTCTTCCGGAGCCTGGGGGTCGCCCTTCAGGACCAGCTCCTGACCGCTCTTGATCTGAACCGGCTTCGCGGGCTTCGGCTGACCCTTGTCGCCGCCGCCTCCGTTGGTGTGCGACGTGCCGGGGTCGCTGGAGTTCTCGCGGTCCATCAGGGCGTCCGCCAGCTGCCAGCTGCCCAGTCCGAGCGCGGCGATGAGCAGCGCGGAGACGGTCCACTTGAGTGCCTTGCCGGTACGGCTCTGCAGCGGCGGCAGCGGAGCGGGTACGGGCTGGGTGGCCCCCGGATGAGCCGCGGGGCGGCCGTAGGTGCCCTGCTGGTACGTGGTGCGCTGGTACTCGGGCGGCGCGGTGAACACCGGCTCCGGCGGACGGATGCGGGGCATCTCGCCGATCGCCTTCACCAGTTCCTCCGGCGTCGTGCACGGTGGATCCTGGCGGGACGCGGTCGCGCCGTCGTTGACGAGAGCACGCATGGCGAGCTCTGACAGGCCGCGGTGGACGCCCGCGCGGACCTGGTCGGGGGCGATGAGGCCGATGTCCTTGGGGAGCCCGGAGAGGCCGTACGCGTCGTCCTCGTACGGCCAGCGCTGGGTCAGCGAGGCGTACAAGAGGGCGCCGATCGCTTCGGTGTCCGCGCGCTGAGGGGTTTCGGAGCTGATGCCGCGCAATGCGGCGTTCACGGCGAGACCTCGGATGCGGTACTGGCCCGTGGAGGTGCGCAGTACGGCTCCTGGAGTCAGCCGCAGATGCGCGAGGCCTTCGCGGTGTGCGGCGGCCATGGCCTGGGAGACCTGGCTGACGAGCTGGTAGGCGTCGTGCGCCTCGAGCGGGCCGGCGGCCAGGAGCGTGGTCAGCTCCGTGGCGTCGGGCAGCCACTCGTGGACCACGTAGACGAGATCGTTCTCCTCCACGGCGTCCAGGACCTGCACGAAGCGCGGGTCGCCGAGCAGCGCCGAGGAGCGGGCCGCCGCGAGAACCGAGCGGGCTCGCGGGTGGTCGGCGGGCAGGAGATGCACGCCGACGGCACGGCGGAGCTTCTCGTCGACCGCACGCCAGCTGCTGAAACCGTCCAGACGGGTGACGCATTCTTCGAGTCGGTAGCGTCTGGCGAGTTTGTGGCCGCTGTGCAGTTCTGGGGGTGAGGAGGCCCCGTGGCTCGTGGGTTCGTCGTTCTCCGCCACGTCTTCTTCTGCTGCCGTTTCCCGCTCCCGGGTCTGGGCCACCCCGTCGGCCGTGGCCTGCTCCGCCTTGGCGGTCAGCGGCTCGTCACCGCTGTTGTCTGCCACGTCGACGGCAGCCGTGCTCCGTTCCGCCACCGTCGTTCCTGCCTCCCCATCCGTTGCGCTTCGTCAGACGCCAAAGCCAATTGTGCCCACAGTCTGGCGCTATGCACGACACACGGTGGCCGACGATGGTTGTGCGAGGCCGACCATCTCAGCGACCGAGACGGCCGCGGACCATGCCGACCATCGAGTTGAGCTCCGCGATGCGCATCCTCTTCGCGGCGACGAAGAAGACGCCGAGCAGCACCACACCCCCTGCGAGAAGCGCTGCCAGGGACCCGATGACGCCCTGTCCGAGGCCCTTGGTGACCACGTAGGCGGCGCCGCCGCCGAGCAGTGTCCCGGGCAGCGCGGCGATGCCCAGACGGGCGTAGGTACGCAGTACGTGGGCGCCGTCCAGATCGCCGCGGAGACGCTTGCGCAGCCTGCGCCAGGCGACGCCCACGCCGATGGCGTACGCGAGGCCGTAGACGGCGGCCATGCCGGTCACCGCCCAGCGCGTGGGCAGGGCGACGTAGCAGCCCCCTGATGCGGCGGCGTTCACGACGGCGACGATGACCGTGTTGTAGAAGGGCGTCCGCGTGTCCTCGTAGGCGTAGAACGCGCGGAGCACGACGTACTGCACGGAGTAGGGGATGAGGCCGAGACCGAAGGCCATCAGCATGAAGCCCATGTTCGTGGCCTGCGCGCTGCCCGAGGAGCCGAAGATCAGCGTGCACATGGGGATGCCGAGCGCGACGAATCCGAAGGCGATCGGCACGATGGCGACGGCCGTCGTGCGCAGCCCCTGGGAGATGTCGTCGCGGACGGAACCGGTGTCCCCGTCCTGCGCGGAACGGGAGAGCCTCGGCAGCAGGGCCGCCATCAGGGAGACCGTGATGATCGCCTGCGGGAGGCCCCAGATGAGCTGCGCGTTGGCGTAGGCGGCGAAGCCGATGCCACTCGTCGAGGGCAGGTCGACGGTGGACGCGGTGGCCAGCTGGGTGACGACGAGGGCGCCCGCCTGGTTGGCGAGGACGAACAGGATCGTCCACTTGGCGAGCTTGGCGGCCTTGCCCAGGCCGTGGCCCCGCCAGTCGAAGCGCGGGCGCAGCCTGAACCCGGTCTCGCGCAGGTACGGGATCATCGCCAGGGCCTGGACGACGAGACCGAGAAGAACACCGATGCCGAGGAGGCGCTCGGCCTCCGGCGGGATGCTCGTGACGGTCATGCCGGACGACTCCGAGGTGCCGTACACCCAGATGAACATGCCGAGCGTGGAGATGATGACGATGTTGTTGAGGACCGGGGTCCACATCATCGCGCCGAACTTGCCGCGTGCGTTGAGGATCTGCCCCATCACCACGTGGACGCCCATGAAGAAGATCGAGGGCAGGAAGTACCGCAGCAGCGTGGTGCCGACCTCGGTGGCCGCCGGATCGTTGGCGACCGGGACGGACATCAGCCGCACCAGCTGCGGAGCCAGCACGATGCCGAGGACGGTGAGCACGCCGAGCGCGGCCGTGACGAGGGTCAGCAGGCGGTTGGCGTAGGCCTCGCCGCCGTCGTCGTCCTCCTTCATGGAGCGCACGAGCTGCGGTACGAACACGGAGTTGAGGCCGCCGCCGACGGTGAGGATGTAGATCATCGTCGGGATCTGGTAGACGACCTGGAAGGTGTCACCGAGCAGGCCGACGCCGAGCGCCGAGACGATCAGGGCGGAGCGGACGAAGCCGGTGAGGCGTGAGACGAGCGTGCCCGCCGCCATGACGGCGCTGGACTTCAGCAGACTCGACGCGCGGCCGCCGGACTTGCCGGCAGGCACGGGTGCGGGCGCCGGAGCGGGCGGCGGGGTCGGGTCGGCGGCCGGCGCGGGGACGATCGGCTGCTCCGCGGCGGGCTGATAGCCGCCGCCGACGGGCTGCTGGTAGCCGTTGTCCTGCGGGTAACCGTTGCCTTGGGGGTACTCGCCGCCCTGCTGATAGCCGTCGCCTTGCGGGTAACCGCCACCCTGTTGGTAGCCGTTGTCCTGCGGGTAACCGTTGTCCTGGGGATAGCCGTCCTGCTGGTACGCGCCCTGCGGGTAGCCGCTCTGCTGGTACCCGCCCTGCTGATAGCCGGCCTGGGGGGGCGCGTCCTGCTGATAGTCGGCCTGTCGACCGCGGTAGCCACCGGGCTGCTGGTCGCGGAAGAGGTGAGCGAAGGCATCCGGCTCGTGGCGTTCCTCGCCGGCCTGGGTGACCAGGTCGTCGACGCCCACGAACTGCGTCGTACGGGCGTCGTCGCCGTACGGGAGGTGCCGGGTCACCCCCTCCGGCTCGGGGGCCGGGGTCTGCGCCCACACGCGCGGGTCCGGCGAGTGCTGCGAGGCGGGTGGCTGGGCGTAGAGCGGCTGCTGCGGGTAGGTGCCCGGCGGGGGCGGGGGGTGCGCCGCGCGATCGTAGAGCGCCTCGGTCACCGGGTCCTGAGCGGAGAGGTCCTGCGCCCGGTAGGGATCCTGGTCGTAGGCGTCCTGGAGATACATGTCCGGCGCGGGCTGCGGGGGTACCTGCCCGTGCTCGGGGGAGCCGGGCGGTGGGCCCTCGGGCGAGGCGGAACCGCCCGTGCCCTGGCCACGGTCACCGTCGTACGGCGCGTTCATGGTTACCCCACCTCATCGTCCCCGGGCCCACCGGCCACGACATCGCTCAACGGTCCACTCTCTCACCCGTGTCCGACGGGTCGGTGCTTTCCGGGGCGGTGTCCGGTGTCGGGTCACTCGGCTGCTCGGGGTCGTCCTTGCCGGGTTCGGTGCCGGATTCGCCCTCCGGCCCGTCGCCCGGCCCCGTGTCCGGGCCTTCCTGGGCCTGCTTCCGGGCCGCGCGCTTGCGCTGCGTGTACATCCGGAATCCGGCCAGTACGAGGAGCAGAAGCCCGCCGGCGATGACCAGCATCACCGTGGGGGTGACTTCGGTGACGTTGACGTCGAAGCGGACGGGCTCGCCGTAGGGCTCGTTGTCCTCCGTGTACAGCTGGGCGTACACGGGGACCGGACCGTTGGCATTGGCTGTGGTCGTGAACTTCACGGACTGGGAGTGCCCGCCCGAGATCTTGATCGGCTTCTCCTCGAACTGCCCGTCGCCGATCTTCAGACGGGTGGGGTTCCTCGAGGAAAGCCGCAGCACCAGGTGCTCGACGCCCTGCACCAGGTTGTTCTGCACCGACACGGGGATGGTCGCGCTGCGGCCGGAGAGCTTCGCGTCGGCCCGCTGGATCAGGGACACCTGCCTGGTGAGGTCGTTCAGGTAGGCCCAGACGCTGTCCTGGTAGGCCTTCGCCTCCTTCGGGCGCCCCCGCCAGGACGTGGACATCTCACGGTCTATGGCCCGCCCGAAGGGGGTGACCACGCGATCCTTCTCGGTGAGGATCACCTGGAAGCGGGCGAGCCGGTTATGGGTGTTCTGGATGTTCTCGAAGGACCGCTGCGGCAGCTCCTGCCTGCGCAGCGATGCCGGGTAGGAACCGGCCGACGGGACCCGGGTGGTGGCCTGCGGGTCCGGCTTCGCCTTCGCCGCGGCGGGCAGGTCCTCGGGCTGCGACCACTTCTCGTCGGCGAGAGCGGAGAGCGCCTTGTGCATGGCCTGGGCCTGGCTCGCCGACGGCATGCGCTGCGGGGCGACGACGATGTGCCGCTGCTTGTCGGGGTTCTGCAGGTTGACCATCAAGCTCTGGGCGAGGAACTCCTGGACGGCGAGTGTGGAGTTCTCGGCCTCTGTCATGTCGCGCTGGAAGGCCGTCGAGAGGCGCGCGTCGGCCACCACGGCGGTTGTGCCGCCGCCGATGGGGCGGGCGGCGTTGGGCGAGTACTGCAGGTCGTCCGATTCCCCCATGCTGTCGCTACGGGCGATCACCGAGTGGGCGCCCGCGGAGGTGGCGACGTCGACGATCGACGGATCGACCGCTCCGTCGGCGGGCCACGCGAAGTCCGTGCTCGGTTTCACCTGGAGGATCGTCTTCACCGCGTTGGCGCCCACGTCGGTGGCTTCCTTGAGGTGGCCGAGCGAGCCGGTGACCGCCTTGCCGGTGTGCGCGAGGGAGGCGAGGTCGGGGTCGGCGAAGGGCAGCGCGACGACCTTCTTGCCCTTGACGGCGGCCTGGAGGTTGTTGAGCCACTGATTGGCGACCGTTTGGTGCCTGCCCGCCCTGGTGGTCTTCCCGTCGGGGTTCTCGATCCGGTAGCTCTTCGTCATCGCATCCACCGAGGCGAGCAGGCCCGGATCGACGACCCAGGTGACGTCCAGGCCGCTGCCGAGGGACAGCAGCTGCTCCAGGCGCCCGCCCGTGGCCAGTTCATCGGCCAGGTCGTCGTTCTTGAAGACGGGCGTCTGCTGTTCGTCGGAGCCGGTCTTCGCCGTGAGGTGGTTGGTGGAGATGAGCGGCCACAGATACGAGGTCTTCGTCTTCGTGCCTGCGGCGTCGGGCTGCCACGGCAGGAAGGTGCGCTCGATGCCCAGCACCTGCGGGTAGGGCTGGGCGCTCGTCTGGCCGGTGAGGGCGACCCCCAGCTGGTAGACGCCGTCCATGCCCAGGGGCAGTTCCTTGACCGGTACGGAGATGCTGAAGTCCTGCCGGACCCCCGGAGCGAGCCTGCTGAACTTGTCGACGTACTTCCCGCCGACCTCCGTGCCCTCGGACCCGGGCTGGAAGCCCGTGCGCCGGGCGGCGCTCTCGATGGAGCTCCGGGAGCTGACCGGTGCGACACGCAGGCCCACCTGCGCCCCGGTCACCGTCTGCTTGCCGTTGTTCGTGACCGTGCCCGACACCGTGAGGGTGTCACCTTCACCGGGAGCGGTGGGGGTGAGCGAGTCCACAGAGACGTCGACGGTACGGGAGCCTGTCGCGTCGGCCTTCGCGCTCTGCACGGCGGCGCTTCTGGCGCCGGGCCCTGTGGCGTGTGCCACAGGACCTGCCGGGACCTGCAGGAGGCCGGCCAGCAAGGGGGTACCCACCAGCAGTGCTGCGGTGCGCCGCAGCCACCGGCGGGCAGGTGAGGGGCTTGTCCCCGGGGTGTCTGCCGCCTCGGCCACGCGTTCGCCCGTCCCTCGTCGTCAGTGGTCGTCGGTTGTGCGTCCACGCATGGTAACGATGCGCGCTGTGGCGAAGTGCCGCGGACTGCTCCACGTGATCGGAAGACCTGTCCGGAGCGGCGGCGGGAGCCCTGTGGGGCCGGGGAGGAATCGGGTCGGCCGCGGGCGTCCGGGCCACGTACCCTTTTCTGTTGTGCCGAACGCCAATGAAGACAATCCCAGCGCACTGAGCCAGGTGCAGCGCCGCGCGGTCAGCGAACTGCTGCGCGTGTCCCCTGTCGCGGACGATCTCGCCCGCCGTTTCCAGGAGGCCGGGTTCTCCCTCGCCCTGGTCGGCGGCTCGGTCAGGGACGCCCTTCTGGGCCGGCTCGGCAATGACCTGGACTTCACGACCGACGCCCGCCCCGAGGACGTACTGCAGATCGTCCGCCCGTGGGCCGACGCGGTATGGGAGGTCGGGATCGCCTTCGGCACGGTCGGCAGCCAGAAGGAGGGCTACCAGATCGAGGTCACCACGTACCGCTCGGAGGCGTACGACAGGACCTCGCGCAAGCCCGAGGTGTCCTACGGCGACTCCATCGAGGAAGACCTCGTGCGCCGTGACTTCACCGTCAACGCGATGGCCGTGGCACTCCCCGAGAAGGAGTTCGTGGATCCGCACGGCGGGCTCGACGATCTCGAGGAGCGTGTGCTGCGCACCCCCGGCACTCCCGAGGAGTCCTTCTCGGACGATCCGCTGCGGATGATGCGGGCCGCGCGCTTCGCCGCGCAGCTCGACTTCGAGGTGGCTCCCGAGGTGGTCGCCGCGATGAAGGCGATGGCCGAGCGCATCGACATCGTCTCCGCGGAGCGTGTGCGGGACGAATTGAACAAACTGCTCCTCTCCGCACACCCGCGCAAGGGCCTTGCCCTCCTCGTGGAGACGGGGCTGGCCGAGCGGGTCCTGCCCGAGCTGCCGGCGCTGCGTCTGGAGCGGGACGAGCACCACCGCCACAAGGACGTGTACGACCACTCGCTGATCGTCCTCGAGCAGGCGATGGCACTGGAGACGGACGGTCCTGATCTGACGCTGCGGCTCGCGGCGCTGCTGCACGACATCGGCAAGCCGAGGACGCGGCGCTTCGAGAGCGACGGCCGGGTCTCGTTCCACCACCACGAGGTGGTCGGCGCCAAGATGGTCAAGAAGCGGATGACCGCGCTCAAGTACTCCAACGAGCTCGTGAAGGACGTCTCGCGTCTGGTCGAGCTTCACCTGCGCTTCCACGGCTACGGCACGGGAGAGTGGACGGACTCGGCCGTACGACGCTACGTACGCGACGCGGGCCCGCTCCTTGAGCGTCTGCACAAGCTGACCCGCTCCGACTGCACGACGCGCAACAAGCGCAAGGCGAATGCCCTGTCGCGCGCGTACGACGGTCTGGAGGAGCGCATCGCCCGCCTTCAGGAGCAGGAGGAGCTGGACTCGATCCGCCCCGACCTCGACGGGAACGACATCATGGAGATCCTGGGCGTGGGCCCGGGCCCGGTGATCGGCAAGGCGTACAAGTTCCTGCTGGAGTTGCGCCTCGAGAACGGGCCGATGGAGCGGGAGGCGGCCGGGGCGGCGCTCAAGGAGTGGTGGGCCGCGCAGGACTGAGGCTTGAGAGCGCAGCCGGGGTGGGGCTGTTTCACGTGAAACAGCCCCACCCC
>NZ_JBHVZA010000010.1:0-139873 GCF_042880275.1 Streptomyces sp. NPDC058308 | reverse complement strand
GGGGCGTGCGTTTGGGTGGCGCGGGCGGGGGGGGGGGGGGTTTTGTGCCCCACCCCCCCCCCCTCCCGGGAAACCGCGGGGGGGCGCTGTTTCACGTGAAACCGTGAGACAGCGCCCCTCGGCGCTCTGCTACTTGGTCTTCTTCAGGCAGAGCACGACGTTGTGGCCCTTGCCGCTCTGGTAGTAGGCGACCTCGGAGGTCTTGACGGCCTCGCACTTGTCGCTGTCGCTGGTGTCGTCGAACTTCTCGACCACCTTGAACTCGGACTCGCTCGAGGAGCAGTCGACTTCCTTGAGGTCCGGCGAGAACTGCGTGCCCTCGTTGTGCATGCAGCTGCCGACCGAAGTGGACTCCGCGTCGCTCTTGTTGAGCATCGTCTTGCCGACGGCTATGAGGATCGCCACCAGGATGAAGCCACCGATCCGCAGGAGCAGTTTCTTGCCACGCCCACGAGGGGCGGCCGGCGGGGGCACGGGACCACCCTGGTTGTGGGGCGGGTACGGCTGCTGCGGCATACCCGGCTGTCCCTGGTGCGCCGGGTACGGGGCCGTTGAGGCCTGCTGGCCGTACGGGGCGCCGCCCTGGGGCTGGCCATAGGGGTTCTGGCCCTGGGGCGGGTACGGCATCTGGCCCTGGGGCGGCGGAGTGGTCACTTTGGGGGTCCCCCTCGAACGGAAGCGCGATGGCGCGAATACGACGTCCGTAAGTTATCCGTGCGCAGCGCTATCTCTGAAGCCCAGAGGGCCTCTGTGGCACTGATGTGACACTTACTGCGCGTCAAACCGGGCCATAGCCCCAGCAACCGCCGCGTAGACCAGAGCCACCGCGACGACCAGCGGAACCGATCGGCCGTCAGGCGGCAGCATCAGGGCGGCCACTGCCGCAGCGCCGACGAAGGCGACGTTGAAGAGCACGTCGTAGACGCTGAAGATCCGGCCGCGGAAGCCGTCGTCCACCGCGGACTGCACCACCGTGTCCGTGGCGATCTTCGCGCCCTGGGTCGTCAGGCCGAGGACGAAGGCGGCGACGAGGAGCGGGGCGGACTCGAAGGACAGGCCGAGGGTGGGTTCGAGGACCGCCGCCGTTGCCGCGCAGGCGACGATCCAGCCGCCCGCCCCCAGCCGCCCCACCGCCGCCGGTGTCACCAGAGCCGCCACGAAGAACCCCGCCCCGGAGACCCCCACGGCCAGGCCGAGCAGCGCGAGCCCGTCGGACTCCGTCGACGACCAGGCGTACCGGCACAGCATCAGGACCATGACCGTCAGCGCGCCGTAGCAGAACCGCATCATCGTCATCGCGGCCAGCGCGCGGGCGGCCGCGGGCCGTTGGGCCAGGTGCCGCACCCCGGCCTTCAGCCCGTGTGCCGTTCCGGCCAGCGCGGCAGTGAGCCGTGGCGGCACCAGGTCCGGGTCCGGGCCGAGCAGTTCGCGCGCCATGCGGAGCGAGGCGAGTGCGGCACAGAGGTACAGGGCGGAGCCGAGGAGGACCACCGCCGCGTCCGAGTCCGACGCCACCAGACGGACGACGAACGCGAGTCCGCCGCCGGCGGTCGCGGCGAGTGTCCCCGCGGTCGGCGAGAGGGAGTTGGCGATGACCAGGCGGCCGGCGTCGACGACGCGTGGCAGGGCGGCCGAGAGTCCGGCCAGGACGAAGCGGTTGACGGCGGTGACACAGAGGGCGGAGATGTAGAAGAGCCAGTCGGGGACGCCGCTGAGCATCAGCACGGCCGTCAGCGCGGCCAGGGCGGCCCGCAGGATGTTGCCGTACAGGAAGACCTGACGGCGCTGCCAGCGGTCGAGCAGGACCCCCGCGAAGGGGCCGATCAGCGAATAGGGCAGGAGCAGGACCGCCATGGCGGAGGCGATGGCCGCCGGTGACGTCTGTTTCTCCGGGGAGAAGACGACGTACGTGGCGAGCGCGACCTGGTAGACGCCGTCCGCCCCCTGGGAGAGCAGCCGTACGGCGAGCAGCCGTCGGAAGTCCCGCAGCCGCAGCAGTATTCGCAGGTCACCGACGACAGCCATGGGGCACAGCCTCACATACGAGGAGGGTCCCCGGGCGGAATGCCCGGGGACCCTCGACGAGCAACAAGGAGAGAGCTGTTTAGCGCTCGACCTCGCCCTTGATGAACTTCTCGACGTTCTCGTACGCCTCGTCGTCGAAGTACTGCACCGGCGGGGACTTCATGAAGTACGAGGACGCGGAGAGGATCGGGCCGCCGATGCCGCGGTCCTTGGCGATCTTCGCGGCGCGCAGGGCGTCGATGATGACACCGGCCGAGTTCGGGGAGTCCCAGACCTCGAGCTTGTACTCCAGGTTCAGCGGGACGTCACCGAAGGCACGGCCCTCGAGGCGGACGTACGCCCACTTGCGGTCGTCGAGCCACGCGACGTAGTCCGACGGGCCGATGTGGACGTTGTCGGCGCCCATGTCGCGGTCGCGGATCTGCGAGGTGACGGACTGCGTCTTCGAGATCTTCTTCGACTCGAGGCGGTCGCGCTCCAACATGTTCTTGAAGTCCATGTTGCCGCCGACGTTGAGCTGCATGGTGCGCTCGAGACGGACACCGCGGTCCTCGAACAGCTTCGCCATCACGCGGTGCGTGATGGTGGCGCCGACCTGCGACTTGATGTCGTCGCCGACGATCGGGACACCGGCCTCGGTGAACTTGTCCGCCCACTCCTTGGTGCCGGCGATGAAGACCGGGAGGGCGTTGACGAACGCGACCTTGGCGTCGATGGCGCACTGCGCGTAGAACTTCGCGGCGTCCTCGGAGCCCACGGGCAGGTAGCAGACGAGGACGTCGACCTTGCGGTCCTTGAGGATCTGGACGATGTCGACCGGGGCCTCGGCGGACTCCTCGATGGTCTGGCGGTAGTACTTGCCCAGGCCGTCGAGGGTGTGGCCGCGCTGGACGGTGACGCCCTTGTTCGGCACGTCGCAGATCTTGATGGTGTTGTTCTCGCTGGCGCCGATGGCGTCCGAGAGGTCGAGGCCGACCTTCTTCGCGTCGACGTCGAAGGCGGCGACGAACTCGACGTCACCGACGTGGTAGTCGCCGAACTGGACGTGCATCAGGCCCGGGACCTTGGCGTCCGGGTCTGCGTCCTTGTAGTACTCGACGCCCTGGACCAGCGAGGCGGCGCAGTTGCCCACGCCGACGATGGCTACGCGAACCGAACCCATTCCGGTTGCTCCCTGTGTGATCTCGGTATTCCGGATGAAACCCTGCGGAACGCTGGGTCTCACTTGGCGGGGTCGTCGGACGGATCCGGCGGCGGGTTGGTCTCCCGCCGCCGGGGCAGGCCCGCCGACTCCCCAGATGTGCTGTTCTGCTGAGCGGAGCTGTCGGGGGCGGACCGTTGCTGGTCCCGCCCCGCTCGCTCGCTCTCGATGAGCTCGTTCAGCCAGCGCACTTCGCGCTCCACGGACTCCATGCCGTGCCGCTGAAGCTCGAGCGTGTAGTCGTCCAGGCGCTCCCGGGTACGGGCCAGGGAGGCGCGCATCTTCTCCAGACGCTCTTCGAGGCGGCTGCGGCGGCCCTCGAGCACCCGCATCCGTACGTCCCGCGAGGTCTGCCCGAAGAAGGCGAAGCGGGCGGCGAAGTGCTCGTCCTCGTATGCGTCGGGGCCGGTCTGCGACAGCAGATCCTCGAAGTGCTCCTTACCTTCCGCCGTCAACCGATAGACGATCTTGGCGCGACGTCCTGCGAGTGGAGCTGCGAGGGCGTCTTCAGGGGTGCTGCCCGACTCCTCGATCAACCAGCCGTTGGCGACCAGCGTCTTGAGGCAGGGGTAGAGGGTCCCGTAGCTGAAGGCGCGGAACACTCCCAGTGACGTATTGAGTCGTTTACGCAGCTCATAGCCGTGCATCGGGGACTCCCTGAGCAGACCGAGCACGGCGAATTCCAGGATGCCGGAGCGCCTGCTCATCTTCGCCTCCCGTCTGTCACGGTCCCTCAGTACGGCCTTTATGCCGAGCTGATGTATCGACTCGATACATCGAGACGATAGAACGGCGATCCGGTTGATACAAGAGGGGGCACGGTGAACGGCGTCACATCACCGATTCGTAGGAAGTAACTTGCCTGATTTGGGGTGAACTTCGGCTCTACGAGGGTTTTGACGGTGCGTAGTCTGTGCGCCATGTATGCCGCCGGGAACCAAGTGACGCCGGGGAGCGTCGTGGTCCCCGGCGCGGTGCGGGTGCGTTCTGGAACGGGCGCGACCGCACTTCGGGGGGACCGGAAACCAGCCGCCGTTTCCAGGCGTGGACAGCTGCGCCTGCCCGAGGAGTAATCGTTCGATGAGCGAGCACCGTCGCAAACCGCCGCAGCCGCAGGGCGGCGGACGCGCCGCGGCCAGGCGTGGCGCCCAAGCACCGTCTTCGGGCCGCCGTGCGGCACCGCGAGGCGACACCGGGTCGCCCTCTTCCTCCTACGGGACGCCCGCCCCGGGCGCTCCGGACGACGGAGGCCGAACTTACGGCGGCAGGGCCGAGGCCCGGCGCGCCGCACAGCGCAGTGGCTCGATCGGTGCGAGCGGCGGCCGGCGCCGGGCACCCGACGGCGGTGGGCGCTCGGGCGCCGGTGGTGGCGGCCGTCGCGGTGGTGGCTCCGGGGGCCCGGGCGGGGCCGGCCGCGGCAGGGGTCGCGGCGCGGAGCCTCCACGCAAGAAGCGGTTCATCGACTACCCCCGCGCGAACAAGACCGGTGCGCGGCGCTGGGTTCCGTCGTGGCGCCTGGTCAGCGGCCTGTTCCTCGGGTTCCTCGGCAGCCTGATGGCGGTCGCCGGCATCTCGTACGCCCTGGTGGAGGTGCCGGAGGTCGACAAGGCGGCCAAGGCCCAGAACAACGTCTACTACTGGGCCGACGGCAAGCAGATGGTCGCGACCGGTGGTGAGCGCAACCGCCAGATCATCGACTACGACGACATCCCCGAGGAGATGCGCTTCGCCGTCATGTCGGCGGAGAACAAGACCTTCGAGAAGGACAAGGGCGTCGACCCGATGGGCATCACCCGCGCCCTGGTCAACATGGCCAAGGGCGGGCAGACCCAGGGCGGCTCCACGATCACCCAGCAGTACGTGAAGAACGCGCGTCTGGGCGACCAGTCGCAGACGTTCACCCGTAAGTTCAAAGAGCTCTTCATCTCCATAAAGGTCGGCCGGACGGTCTCCAAGGAAGAGATCATGGCGGGGTACCTCAACACCGCCTATTACGGGCGTGGGGCCTACGGCATCCAGGCTGCCGCCCGGGCGTACTTCAACACCGAGGCCAAGGAGCTGGACCCGAGCCAGTGCGCTCTCCTCGCGACCGTGCTCAAGGGCGCCACGTACTACGACCCCGCCGGAGCCCCGGAGATCGACCCCGCGGCGAACAAGACGGACAACACCGCGCGTGCCAAGAAGCGCTGGTCGTGGATCCTCGACGAGGAGGTCAAGGACGGCCGTCTGACGGCTGCGGACCGGGCCAAGTACAACAAGTTCCCCAAGCTGCAGAACCCCCGGTCGAACGTTGACCTGCGCGGCCAGACCGGTTACCTGGTGGACCTGGCCAAGGCGTACGTCATCAGGAACACCAAGATCACCGCCGAGCAGCTCCAGCGGGGCGGCTACGAGATCCACACGACCTTCGACAGGACGAAGGTCAAGGAGCTCGAGAAGTCGGTGAACAAGGTCCGCAAGAAGCGGATCAACCCGAAGGTCCGGCCCGAGAAGGACACACACGTCCAGTTCGGTGGCGCCTCCGTCAGTCCGAAGGACGGCGCGATCAAGGCCATTTACGGCGGTGAGGACGCGACGAAGCACTTCACCAACAACGCCGACCAGACCGGTGCCCAGGTCGGTTCGACGTACAAGCCGTTCGTGCTGGCCGCGGCCTTCAAGTACGGCGTGCGGAACCCGGATCTCGGCGAGGTGCAGTCGAACTCCGAACGCACCATCGTCAACCCGAAGAGCTTGTACAGCGGCAAGGACGAGCTCAAGATCCAGAAGTACAACGGCGAAGTCTGGACGGACCGCGAGGGCAAGCAGTGGAACCAGAAGAACGACGGTGGCCGGTCGTACAACGCTCCTAGCTTCCAGATCAACCTCCGCGAGGCGATGCGGGAGTCGGTCAACTCCGCCTACGTGCAGCTCGGCATGGATGTCGGTCTGGACAAGGTGAAGGAGTCGGCCATGGCAGCCGGCCTCAAGGACGACCGGTCCATGGCCAGCGCCAACTACCCGTCCTTCTCACTCGGTACCTCGTCACCGAGTGCGATCCGGATGGCCGGCGCGTACTCCACCTTCGCGGCGAGCGGCAAGCAGAACGATCCGTACTCCGTCACAGAGGTGACGCACGAGGGCGACACGGTCTACCACCACAAGAGTGAGACCAAGCAGGCCTTCGACGAGGACGTCGCCAACAACGTCACGGACGTGCTGCGAACCGTCGTGGAGCGGGGCACCGGCACCTCGGCCAAGCTCGCGGGACGTCAGGTCGCGGGCAAGACCGGTACGACCGATGGCAACAAGTCCGCCTGGTTCGTGGGCTACACCCCGCAGCTGTCGACGGCGGTGAGCATGTACCGGCTCGACGACGACGAGACCAACAAGAAGCGCAAGTTCCTGGAGATGTTCGGTACGGGCGGCGAGGAGAAGATCCACGGCGCCTCGTTCCCCGCGAAGATCTGGCACGACTACATGGAGCAGGCGCTCAAGAACGCGCGAGCCATCCCCTTCCCCGTGCCCGGTCCGATCGGCGAGGTCGTCGGTGAGACCCCGCCCCCCCCGCCGCCCCCGACGAAGACCGAGGAGCCGGAGAAGACCACGTCGCCTACGCCCTCGAAGTCCGGGACCACGAAGCCCCCGACGAAGTCACCCGACCCCGGCGAGTCCTGTGACCCGTTCGACTGGGACTGCAACCACAACGGCGGCCAGGGGAACGGAGGAGGCCAGGGCGGCGTCGACGGCGGCCCAGGGGGCGAGTCACCCCCGGCGACAGAGGATCCGGCCGGTGGCGGAGCCAACGAGGGCAACGAAGACGGCGGAGGCGGAGGCTTCATTCGCGGCGCGGGAGGCTGAGCCGGTTCTGTGGGCGCTCCCCGGCAGGCCGCCGGGACTCCCCCACGGATGTTTCACGTGAAACGAGGGCCGTCGCACCGATGGGTGCGGCGGTCCTCTCCGCGTTCCCAGCTACGTACGGCAGGATGGCGGGCATGCCCAGCGCAGACCCCCACAGTGCAGACCCCGGTGCGGAGACGGCGCGTACGAGCGCGTACGAGTCCGTGAGCCCGCAGGAGCCCGTACGGCCGACCAAGGAGGACGAGGTCGCCAGGGCCGGCAGCGAGCTGATCGGGGGACCGGCCGGCCGAAGAGTGCTGTTCACGGCGAGCTGGTGGACCCCCGTGCGCGTCATCCTGCTCGTCGCGCTCGGGATGTTCGCGCTCGGGATGATCCAGAAGATGCCGTGCTACAACGGCGCGTGGTTCTTCGGAGCGAGCTCGCAGTACACGCACGCGTGTTACTCCGACATCCCGCACCTCTACCAGGGGCGCGGTTTCGCCGACGGGCTCGTGCCGTACTTCGACAGGCTGCCCGGTGACATGGAGTACCTCGAATACCCGGTCCTGACCGGGGTGTTCATGGAGATGGCCTCCTGGGTGACTCCCGGCAGCGGATCCATCCAGCACCAGGAGAAGATCTACTGGATGGTCAACGCCGGGATACTGATGGCCTGCACCGCGGTCCTCGCCATCTGTGTCGCGCGCACCCACCGGCGCCGCCCCTGGGACGCGCTGCTCGTCGCCCTGGCGCCGGCGCTCGCGCTGACGGCCACCATCAACTGGGATCTGCTCGCGGTGGCTCTCACGGCCGCCGCGATGCTGATGTGGGCGCGCGCGCGTGTCCTCGCTTTCGGTGTGCTGCTCGGGCTCGCGACGGCTGCCAAGCTCTACCCCGTGCTGCTGCTCGGCCCTCTCCTGGTCCTGTGCTGGCGGGCCGGGCGATGGCGGGAATTCGGTACGGCCCTGCTTGGCACGGTGGGCACGTGGCTGGTCGTGAACCTTCCGGTGATACTGCTCGCCGGTGACGGCTGGTCGAAGTTCTACACATTCAGCCAGGAGCGCGGCGTCGACTTCGGGTCCTTCTGGCTGATCCTCTCCCAGCGGATGGATTCCCCGCTGACCACGGACACCGTCAACACCCTGGCGACGGCGCTGATGCTCCTCGCCTGCCTGGGCATCGGCGCACTCGGGCTCACCGCGCCGCGCCGCCCGCGCTTCGCGCAGCTCGCCTTCCTGGTGGTCGCCGCCTTCGTCCTCACCAACAAGGTCTACTCGCCGCAGTACGTCCTGTGGCTGGTTCCGCTCGCCGCGCTCGCCCGCCCGCGCTGGCGCGACTTCCTGATCTGGCAGGCGGGGGAGATCGCGTACTTCCTCGGGATCTGGATGTACCTGGCGTACACGACGAGTGGGGACGCCCATAAGGGGCTGCCGACCGAGGGCTATCAACTGGCCATCGTCGTCCACCTGTTGGGCACGCTGTACCTGTGTGCCGTGGTCGTGCGCGACATCCTGATGCCGGAGCGGGACGTGGTGCGCCAGGGCGGGGAGGACGACCCGTCAGGGGGCGTCCTGGACGGCGCGAGAGACGTCTTCGTCCTCGGGCACGCGGGCCGTGCGGCGCAGCCGGTGAGGCGCTCGACAGGCGCGCCCGCCGTGCAGTGGGGTTCGGCCACCGACCTGTCGCGCTGAGGCGCTCCAAGGCGTGTTCGCTCAGGGCGAACAGCGAGAGAAGGACACACAGAAGGGCCGGTACGACGCGTCGTCGTACCGGCCCTTCTCTGTCGACTTCTAGCGGTCGACGATCCGGTCGAACTGCGTCGTGGTGTGCCGCAGATGGGCCACCAGTTCCTCGCCGACCTTCGGCTCAGGGGCGTCGGACGGCACGAAGAGGATCGAGACCTGCATGTGCGGCGGCTCGGCGAACCAGCGCTGCTTGCCTGCCCAGACGAACGGCGAAAGATTGCGGTTGACGGTCGCGAGGCCCGCACGCGCGACGCCCTTGGCCCGCGGCATCATGCCGTGCAGCGCCTTGGGGGCCTCCAGGCCGACACCGTGCGAGGTGCCGCCCGCGACCACGACGAGCCAGCCGTCGGACGCGGCCTTCTGCTGGCGGTAGCCGAAGCGGTCGCCCTTCGCGACGGCGGTGACGTCGAGGACGGCGCCGCGGTACTCCGTGGCCTCGTGATCGCCCAGCCACAGGTGCGTACCGATGCGCGCACGGAAGCGGGTCTGCGGGAACTGCTGCTGCAGACGGGCGAGTTCACCGGCCTTGAGGTGGCTGACGAACATCGTGTGGAGCGGAAGGCGGGCGGCGCGCAGCCGGTCCATCCAGCCGATGACCTCCTCGACGGCGTCCGAGCCGTCGGTGCGGTCCAACGGCAGGTGGATCGCGAAGCCTTCGAGACGCACGTCCTCGATCGCCGCGTGCAGCTGCGGAAGCTCCTGCTCGCTGATGCCGTGGCGCTTCATCGAGGACATGACCTCGATGACGACACGGGCGCCCACGAGGCCGTACACGCCGTCGAGCGACGACACGGAGCGGATGACGCGGTCGGGCAGTGGCACCGGCTCCTCGCCCCGCCGGAACGGGGTCAGGACCAGCAGGTCACCGCTGAACCAGTCCTTGATCCGGGCGGCTTCGTAGGTGGTGCCCACGGCGAGGACGTCGGAGCCGAAGCGCGTGGCTTCCTCGGCGAGGCGCTCATGACCGAAGCCGTAGCCGTTGCCCTTGCAGACCGGGACGATGCCCGGGAACTGCTCCAGCAGGTGCTTCTGGTGTGCCCGCCAGCGCGCGGTGTCGACATAGAGCGTGAGCGCCATGGCTGGATCCCGGAACCTTTCTCGTGTCTGCGGTGTATCAGAGTTATGGAAGGAAATTGTGCGGGATCAGCGGCGCGACATGTAGATGTCCAGCGCCTTGTGCAGCAGCTTGTTGAGCGGGAAGTCCCACTCGCCGATGTACTCGGCGGCCTCGCCACCGGTGCCGACCTTGAACTGGATCAGACCGAAGAGGTGATCGGTCTCGTCCAGCGAGTCGGAGATGCCGCGCAGGTCGTAGACAGTGGCCCCCATGGCGTATGCGTCGCGCAGCATCCGCCACTGCATCGCGTTCGAGGGCCGGACCTCACGCCCGATGTTGTCCGAGGCCCCGTAGGAGTACCAGACGTGGCCGCCGACGACGAGCATCGTCGCGGCCGACAGGTTCACGCCGTTGTGCCGCGCGAAGTACAGCCGCATGCGGTTGGGGTCCTCGGAGTTGAGGGCCCGCCACATCTGCTCGAAGTAGCCGAGGGGCCGCGGACGGAACTTGTCGCGCACGGCGGTGATCTCGTAGAGGCGCTGCCACTCGGCGAGGTCCTGGTAGCCGCCCTGGACGACCTCGACGCCGGCCTTCTCGGCCTTCTTGATGTTGCGCCGCCACAGCTGGTTGAAGCCCTTCTGGACCTCGTCCAGGGAGCGGTTGGCCAGCGGCACCTGGAAGACGAAGCGGGGCTGCACGTCACCGAAGCCGGCGCCGCCGTCCTCGCCCTGCTGCCAGCCCATCCGCCGCAGTCGGTCGGAGACCTCGAAGGCACGCGGCTCGATGTGGGTCGCCTCGGTGTCCCGCAGCCGCTTGACGTCGGGGTTCTGGATGCCGGCCTTGATCGCCGGAGCGTCCCAGCGGCGGATCACGACCGGCGGACCCATCTTCACGGAGAAGGCGCCCTGCTGCTTCAGATGCGCCAGCATCGGCTGCAGCCACTCGTCGAGGTTCGGGGCGTACCAGTTGATGACCGGGCCCTCGGGGAGGTACGCGAGGTACCGCTTCAGCTTGGGCAGCTGCCGGTAGAGCACCAGGCCCACACCGACCAGCGCGCCGGTCCTGTCGTCGAACCAGCCCAGGTTCTCCGAGCGCCATTCGCTTTTCACGTCAGCCCATGCCGGGACCTGGCAATGACTCGCCGACGGCAGTGTCTGGATATACGCCAGATGCTGCTCGCGACTGATGGTCCTCAGGGTCAGACTCATTCGGGGCGCTCCTCGGGCTGGTGTGTCCCCATGGGTTCAGGGGCTCCGGCTCTCGCGCCGAAGCCTACTGCGCCCTGCGAGCGCCCCGTCTGGGCGTACGGAACTCAGCGCCCCGGCCGTTCCCGCGACCGGGGCACCGGAAGGCCGTCAGCCGACGATTCCGCCGAAGAGTCCGCCGTGCGCCATACCGAGGAAGAAGCCGACGGCCGAGGCGCCGAGCCCCAGGATCAACCCGAAGCGCTCGCGCGTGGTCACCGAGATGAACTGGCCGTACGCACCGGTGGCGATCCCGGCCAGGCCTGCCCACGAGCTGATCAGATGGAGGTTGTGGAACATCGCCGTCACGAAGGCGATCACCCCCAGCACCAGCGTCACGCCGACCAGCGTGTCCTGGAACGGATGGGCCTTGCCGTCCGTGGCGAAGAGGGAAGTGGCGGTGTGCGGTCGCATTGCTTGTGCCATGTGAGGCACCTCCTGCGTAAGGCGGCGCATCGTAGCGCCATAGACACCCGATGTGTACAGATTCTGCCCGTCCGCCGCCGGATTTCAACCGGAAGCCTCGGTGCGGGTAGTCTGTACCGTCTGCACCAGTGTCTGCCCTGGCCACAGCATGAGCTCCCGCTCGCGGGAGTCGATTGTCAGTGGCTGCGGATACCGTTGCGTACGCATCACGACCCTCCTGCCACGGAACGACCGTGGCCGCTGAGTCCAAAGGAGGTGGGTTCCACATGCGTCACTACGAAGTGATGGTCATCCTCGACCCCGATCTCGAGGAGCGCGCTGTCTCCCCGCTGATCGAGAACTTCCTCTCCGTCGTCCGTGAGGGCAACGGAAAGGTCGAGAAGGTCGACACCTGGGGCCGTCGTCGTCTGTCCTACGAGATCAAGAAGAAGCCCGAGGGCATCTACTCGGTCATCGACCTGCAGGCCGAGCCTGCGGTCGTCAAGGAGCTCGACCGACAGATGAACCTGAACGAGTCGGTCCTCCGGACCAAGGTCCTCCGTCCCGAGATGCACTGAAGCTTCCTAGCTCAGTAGCACCCGGGAATCGAGTAGCAGCAACAAGCAGCCAGCAGCAAACCCGCCGAGAGGTTCCCCCATGGCAGGCGAGACCGTCATCACGGTCGTCGGCAATCTTGTCGACGACCCCGAGCTGCGCTTCACCCCCTCCGGTGCGGCGGTCGCGAAGTTCCGTGTCGCGTCCACCCCCCGCACCTTCGACCGCCAGACGAACGAGTGGAAGGACGGCGAGAGCCTCTTTCTGACCTGCTCGGTCTGGCGTCAGGCGGCGGAGAACGTCGCGGAGTCGCTTCAGCGAGGCATGCGCGTCGTCGTGCAGGGCCGGCTGAAGCAGCGGTCCTACGAGGACCGTGAGGGCATCAAGCGCACGGTCTACGAGCTGGACGTCGAGGAAGTCGGCGCCAGCCTGAAGAACGCCACGGCCAAGGTCACCAAGACCACTGGCCGAGGTGGCCAGGGCGGTTACGGCGGCGGTGGCGGCGGTCAGCAGGGTGGCGGCAGCTGGGGCGGTAACCCCGGCGGCGGCCAGCCGCAGGGTGGCGGCGGTGCTCCCGCCGCCGACGACCCCTGGGCGACCGGTGCTCCGGCCGGCGGCGGCCAGCAGCAGGGCGGCGGCGGTGGCGGCTGGGGCGGAAGCTCCGGCGGCTCCGGTGGCGGCTACTCGGACGAGCCCCCCTTCTAAGCCTCAGGGCTTTCAGGCCCTCGGGCCGAGGGTGGGCCGTAACCCCACTTCTTGATCACACAGGAGATACACCATGGCGAAGCCGCCTGTGCGCAAGCCGAAGAAGAAGGTCTGCGCTTTCTGCAAGGACAAGGTCACGTACGTGGACTACAAGGACACGAACATGCTGCGGAAGTTCATTTCCGACCGCGGCAAGATCCGTGCCCGCCGCGTGACCGGCAACTGCACGCAGCACCAGCGTGACGTCGCCACGGCCGTGAAGAACAGCCGTGAGATGGCGCTGCTGCCCTACACGTCCACCGCGCGATAAGGGAAGGGTGACCGAAAAATGAAGATCATCCTCACCCACGAGGTCTCCGGCCTCGGCGCCGCCGGCGAGGTCGTAGACGTCAAGGACGGCTACGCCCGCAACTACCTGATCCCGCGGAACTTTGCGATCCGCTGGACCAAGGGTGGCGAGAAGGACGTCGCGCAGATCCGTCGTGCGCGCAAGATCCACGAGATCGCGACCATCGAGCAGGCCAACGAGATCAAGGCCCAGCTCGAGGGCGTCAAGGTCCGTCTGGCCGTCCGCTCCGGCGACGCCGGTCGTCTCTTCGGTTCCGTCACCCCGGCTGACATCGCTTCGGCGATCGAGGCTGCCGGTGGCCCGAAGGTCGACAAGCGCCGTGTCGAGCTCGGTTCGCCGATCAAGACCCTGGGCGCCCACACGACGTCCGTGCGTCTGCACCCCGAGGTTGCCGCGAAGGTCAACGTCGAGGTCGTCTCCGCCTAAGCACTGCGCTTGGCAGAGCTGAAGCAAACGTTGGGCCGCACCCCTCGCGGGGTGCGGCCCAACGTGTTTCACGGGGGGGGTGCTGTTTCACGTGAAACAGCACCCCCCGTGAAACAGCCCGCAGACGCTCAGCGCGTGGCACCCGTGACGATCCAGCGTCCGGAGCGGGAACGCAGCCACAAGGTCAGCATCCGGACCGCCATCATCAGCGTCATCGCCCCCCACAGCGCGGTCAGGCCTCCGCCGAAGGCCGGCACGAGCAGGGCGACCGGCGTGAAGACGGCAAGCGTGGCGATCATCGCCCAGGCGAGATACGGCCCGTCGCCGGCGCCCATCAGGACTCCGTCCAGGACGAAGACGATGCCGCACACCGGCTGGGCGAGGGCCACCACCACGAGGGCGGGCAGTGCCGCATCCTGCACGGCCGCGTCGCCCGTGAAGAGCGGGATGAACAACGGCCGGGCGAGCACGATCAGCAGGCCGAGGACGCATCCCGAGGCGATGCCCCACTCCACCATCCGGCGGCAGACGGCGCGTGCGCCTTCCGGGTCGTCGGCGCCCAGATAGCGCCCGATGATCGCCTGCCCGGCGATGGCGATGGCGTCGAGCGCGAAGGCCATCAAACTCCACAGGGACAGAATGATCTGGTGGGCAGCCACGTCGGAGTCGCCGAGACGGGCGGCCACGCCGGTCGCGATCATCAGGATGGCCCGCAGCGAGAGCGTGCGGACCAGGAGGGGCGCCCCGGCTTGTGCACAGGCCCGGATCCCGGCTGCGTCAGGACGCAGCGAGGCACCGTGCCGCCGCGCACCGCGGACGACGACGTAGAGGTACACGGCGGCCATGCCGCACTGGGCGATGACGGTGCCCCAGGCGGAGCCGGCGATGCCGAGGTCCGCGCCGTAGACCAGGCCGACGTTGAGGGCGCCGTTGGCCACGAACCCGCCGATCGCGACGTACAGCGGGGTCCTGGTGTCCTGCAGGCCGCGCAGAACACCGGTGGCGGCGAGTACGACGAGCATGGCGGGGATGCCGAGTGAGGAGATCCGCAGATACGTGACGGCGTACGGGGCCGCGGTGTCCGATGCGCCGAAGAGCTCCACGAGAGCGGGAGCGGTGGGCAGGACGACGGCGATGACGGCGGCACCGAGGAGCAGTGCGAGCCAGATGCCGTCCATGCCCTGGCGGATGGCGGACGGGAGATCTCCCGCGCCCATCCTGCGGGCGACGGCGGCAGTGGTGGCGTACGCGAGGAAGACGAAGACGCTGACCGCGGTGGTCAGGAGCGCCGAGGCGACGCCGAGACCGGCCAGTTGCGCCGTGCCGAGGTGCCCCACGATGGCGCTGTCGGCCAGTACGAAGAGGGGCTCGGCGACGAGTGCGCCGAAGGCGGGAACAGCGAGCGCGATGATCTCTCGGTCGTGCCGCCGCCGGGTGGCCTTGGGTGCCACGGGAGCCTGTGTCATGGACACCAATGTAATCTTCCACAGGTAAGAGATGCAACGCAATTACGACCCTTACCTAGGTCGTCCTTCGGTCCGCTGTCACATGCCGTTTCCAATGATCTTGGTCCGACTGGGAAAGTTTTTCTTCTGCACAGCCGGTGGATGGGAAAGGTGCAGGTCAGAGGCGCTGTGCGAACGTCGCTGAGGGCTTGTTCACAGGCCTGTCCACCGGCCCGTGCACAGGTTTGGCGGAGTTCTCCACAGCATAGGGTCCGCTATCCACACCGCCTGTGGATAACCAGATTGGCTGACGGTGCCCACAGGCCTACCGTGGACCGGCGCCCGCCTCGTCGTACGACCTCGGAAACCCCGGAAAACCGACGCGTCAGAACCGGAGTTGGGCCCCCTTATTTGTCAGTGTCGTGCCGTAGGAAAGAGGGGCACGGCGAGGTCCGCTCGGCGGACGGGAGGAGGTGGCCCGGTGAGTATCTCCGAGCCTTTGGACGACCCCTGGGCCGACAGCGGTCCCAGTGACCGTCTGCCCGTATCCCGTCAGCGCCGCGACGGTGGACGGGGCCGCGACGACCAGCACGACCGAGGCAGGGAGAGTGGCTGGGACGGCGGAGGGTCGTCGTTCGAGCGCGTTCCGCCGCAGGATCTCGACGCGGAGCAGTCCGTGCTCGGCGGCATGCTGCTCTCCAAGGACGCCATCGCCGATGTCGTCGAGGTCCTCAAGGGCCACGACTTCTACCGCCCCGCGCACGAGACGATCTACGCCTCGATCCTCGACCTCTACGCGAAGGGCGAGCCGGCCGACCCCATCACCGTGGCGGCCGAGCTCACCAAGCGCGGTGAGATCACCAAGGTCGGCGGCGCATCGTATCTGCACACGCTGGTCCAGACGGTTCCGACCGCGGCGAACGCCGAGTACTACGCGGAGATCGTCCACGAGCGCGCGGTGCTGCGCCGCCTCGTCGAGGCCGGCACGAAGATCACCCAGATGGGATACGCGGCCGACGGCGACGTCGACGAGATCGTCAACAGCGCCCAGGCGGAGATCTACGCGGTCACCGAGCAGCGCACGACCGAGGACTATCTGCCGCTCGGCGACATCATGGAGGGCGCCCTCGACGAGATCGAGGCGATCGGCTCGCGGTCGGGGGAGATGACCGGTGTCCCGACCGGCTTCACCGACCTCGACCAGCTCACCAACGGTCTGCACCCGGGCCAGATGATCATCATCGCGGCCCGTCCCGCCATGGGTAAGTCGACGCTGGCCCTGGACTTCGCGCGAGCCTGTTCGATCAAGCACAACATGCCGAGCGTGATCTTCTCGCTCGAAATGGGGCGCAACGAGATCGCGATGCGTCTGCTGTCCGCCGAGGCGCGGGTGGCGCTGCACCACATGCGCTCCGGCACCATGACCGACGAGGACTGGACCCGTCTCGCCCGGCGCATGCCGGACGTCTCGGCCGCCCCGCTCTACATCGACGACTCCCCGAACCTGTCGATGATGGAGATCCGCGCCAAGTGCCGCCGCCTCAAGCAGCGGAACGACCTGAAGCTCGTCGTCATCGACTACCTGCAGCTGATGCAGTCGGGCGGTTCCAAGCGGTCCGAGAGCCGTCAGCAGGAAGTCTCGGACATGTCGCGAAACCTGAAGCTGCTGGCCAAGGAGCTTGAGCTGCCGGTGATCGCCCTCTCGCAGCTGAACCGTGGCCCCGAGCAGCGCACGGACAAGAAGCCCATGGTCTCCGACCTGCGTGAATCCGGTTCGATCGAGCAGGACGCGGACATGGTGATCCTGCTGCACCGCGAAGACGCGTACGAGAAGGAGTCGCCTCGCGCGGGCGAGGCGGACATCATCGTCGGCAAGCACCGTAACGGCCCGACGGCGACGATCACGGTCGCGTTCCAGGGTCACTACTCGCGCTTCGTGGACATGGCGCAGACCTGATCTTCTCGGCTGTAGGGCCTCATGTTCCGTGTCGGAATCTCACGGTCGATGTCGGATGGATGTCGGATACGACATCGCCATGAGACCGGCCAGGCTTTGATGTCCCGTCTCGCTGAGCGTGGATGAATCACACTGATCTGGACGGTGCGGCTTCCAATCTCACGGCCAGTGGCTGTTGTCGAGGGCAGGGTCACTCACAGGGATGAAGCCCGTCTCGTTGCGTGTGGCTTGTCTCACGGCATCCGAGATGGTCGATGCATGGGTGGAGTACAGGTCCTGCGGGGTGGGGCTCCGCCAGAGGTCTCGGATTTCGATCTGGCCTGGCTGGAGCATGGTGACGAGGTGCGGAAGCCGTTGGGGTACGCGGCGGATGTGGCCTTCGAGGACGTTGCGCCGGTCCGGGACTTTCCGACGTACCGGGGGCAGCGGCATTTCCCGTGGCTGTACTGGTCGGCGACGATGGGACGCCGTGTCGGGTTCGAGTCGTGGCTGGAGCGCGACCACGCGATCCTGACGGACTTCGATCCGCAGGTCGTGGGGTACGCCTCGCAGCCGTTCTGGTTGTTCTGGGCGGCTGAGACGGACCTATTGCACGGCGCTAGAGTCCAACAGCGGAGGAGGTGAAGATGGCGCTGAACAAAAAGGGTTCCCGGCGCATAGCTGTTGACGGGATCGAGTACCGCTGGCGGATCCGCAGGAAGCCCTCCTACATGCAAGGACTCTGCTGGACACCCATGACCTACGCGGTCGAAGCGGCCAGCGGTGGCCAGCCGGGCACGACCTTGATCGTCACCAGCGGCCAGGCCCATCCCAGTAACTGGGTGGGCGTCGAGACGGAGCCCATTCGTCCAGCTCACGTTGCTGCCAGCATTCGCGAGGCACGGGATCAAGGCTGGGATCCGACCGGGGGCGGTTCTCCTTTCCAGCTCGACCGATCCGCAGGATTCATTGCTCAACCGTGAGACAAGGCGGAGTAGCGCGGCGTATCTGGCCCGGCACCATGGCCTGGTGACCACATGGATGCGCTGCTACTGGGACGAGGAAGACACCTGGTTCTACTTCGAGGTCGACGCCGACGGCTGGGTGATCCGGCAGGTCGAACTCGAAGGGCCTGAGCTGATCCCGATCACAGCTGCCTCCCTCGCCGAGTGGCAGGGGGCCCGCGACGCAGGCCGCCTCGACGAGTACGACAGCAGGTTCGGGATCACAGCCGAGCTGCCCGTCTCGGAATGGGAAGGCCACGACCCCGAACAACTCACCTTCGAGGAGTTCGAGGAAGTCTGGGGGTCTGCCCGTCGGCAGATCGCATCCCGGCCCAGCTGACCGCTCGGCCCCGCGGAGGCTTCTTGGCATCATCGCGGCATGACCCTGACCCTTCCCCGCACCGTCCGAGCCGTCGACACCGCTCAGCTCCTGGACCTGGCCCAGGAGGCCGCCATGCATGGCTTCAGTCAACGGCTCCCGGGCGACTGGCTACGAGAGCACCTCGCCGCAGAGGCGACGCACTACCTGTTCCCGACGCTCGTGCAGCGGCTCACGCACCGTCTCGAGGTGCCGCTGCAGTGGAGGTGCCAGCAACTGCTGACCGTCAGCACCGGCGAACAGATCTGGGGTCTCCTCGACGTCCTGCCCGACACCTTCGACAAGATCCCGGAGACCTTGGACACGGCGTCCAAGAAGGACATCGTCAACCGCATCGAGCAAGCAGTGACGGTGCGGGAGTGGATAGAACGGACGGCCGCCGATGCAGGTTCATGAGGTCCGGCGCAGCCGGCAGTCTGAGGAAATGACACCGATCTGAGACAGCCGCCTGCCGACACGTCGTGAGACTGGAGGGGAACGTCCAGGTCATAGCGTCGGCGCATGACATCGAAAGTGAGAACCTACATCGGCGAAGGCCAGCAGAAGTTCAGCGGTCTTCAGCGGTTCCTCCAGGATCGGCGTGTGCCCGGCACCGGGCAGCAACACGACTTCCGCGCCAGGGACCACGCGGTAGTCGGCGGCGGACGAGGGCCGCCACCTGCGGTCCTGGTCGCCGAAGATCACCTGTAGGGGCTTGCCGAGGGCGGTCAGGCGGTACGGGAGTGCCTGCTGGTTCAGGTAGGCGATGGCCTCCCGCATCGCCGAGGTGATCGCTCCGTAGGTCATGCCGCGCAGCTCGTCGACGAGTTCTTGCGGGACCCGGTAACCCTCGCGGAACGCCGCGCTCGCGAACCGGCGGATCTGCTCGTCGGACGGCGGCCACTGTGCGGGGTCGATCGCGAGGGGCTCCGGTGCGATGAAGGCGTTCATGCCGGGACCGGTGTTGATGAGGACGAGCGCGGCCACCAGGTCGGGTCGTTGCTCGGCGAGCGCGGTGACGGCATAACCGCCGCTGGAGTGGCCGACGGCCGTGACGCCTTGGACGTGGAGCCGGTCCAGCGCCGTGCCGAGTGTGCCTGCCTGCTCGTCGGTTCGATAGCCGCGACCGACCGGTTCCGCCGAGCGGCCGTGCCCGGGCAGGTCGATCCGGATGACGTGATGCGTCGTGGCCAGCAGCGGAACCAGCGCGTCCCATGAGCGGCTGGAGGCCGCCGATCCGTGGACGAGCAGGAGTGCGGGGGCGTCGTGGGGGCCGTCCTGACAGACGTAGAGGTCGCCGTGCTCCAGATGGAGGGTCGCAGCCTCGGTGGCGTCGGCGTTGACATGCGGGTTCGTGTCGGGATGAGTCATGCGCCCACCGTTGCTCCCGTATCCCGTCCACGGATTGGACAAATGTTCCCTGCTCGGCGCGCGTAGCATCCGAGGATGGGGTTGACCACGCCTGGACGTGACGATTCCGCTGCGTGGGACGTCGCACGTCCGCAGCGGCCCAGCACGGTGGCCGGTGTCGATATGGCCGGATTCCGGGTTCCTGGCCCGCTCGCCGGTGACCTGCGGGTGGTTCCGCATCCGGCCGTGATGATGATCCTGGAGTTCGGGCCGAGCACGCCCACCGTGGACGACGGCACGGGGCGGCGGCACCGGGGCAGTCTCGTTGCCGGACCCGGTTTCGGATCGGGAGGCGGGGTCCGGGCGTGGGGGCAGAGCATCGAGTGCGTGCAGGTGCGCCTGTCGCCCGTGGTCGCGGGCGCCGCTCTGGGTGTCTGTCCGGCGGACCTGGCCGGTACGTCGGTTTCCCTTGAGGACCTGTGGGGCCGGGAGGCGGCACGGATCCGTGAGCGACTGGGCGAAATGCCCTCGTGGAGCGACCGTTTCGCGTATGTGGACGCTCTGCTCGCCCGCCGGTACGAGACACGGTCGCCGGTGGACCCGGCGCTGGCCTGGGCCTGGAACCGGATCGTGGGCACCCGGGGCCTCGCCCGGGTCGACCACCTGGCGGACGAACTCGGATGGAGCCGCAAGCGGCTGTGGTCCCGCTTCCACTCGTCCATCGGCATGCCGCCGAAACGCGCCGCGAAGCTGATCCGCTTCGACCACGCGGTGCACCGCATGGTCGGGGGCGAAGGTGCGGCCCGCGTCGCGGCGGACGGCGGCTATTTCGACCAGTCCCATCTGCACCGGGACGTCAGGGAGTTCACCGGCTCGACGCCGACGGCCGTGGTGGGCGAACCCTTCCTGACGGTGGACGACCGCGCCTGGCCCGGCGTCAGAAGGCGCTGAGCCCGGTGAGCTCGCAGGAGAGGTCCCAGAGCCGGGACGCCGAGGCGGGGTCGACGGCCCAGGGCTTGACGCCGCCGATCAGCATGTCGTCGGTGGTGGCCGGCCCGGCGATGTCGCAGTCCTGGCAGTACGCCCCTCCGCGACCGTCCAACAGGGGAGAGGTCGCCGCCCAGAGTGCCGTCGCCGCTCCCTGCTCAGGCGTCTTGAAGCCTTCGGCCGGCGTGCCGTCCGGGGTCACCCAGCCCTGCGCGAGCCACTCCTCGCGGGGGATGTGGCGCTGCAGCGGGGTCAGGATGCTGCCGGGGTGCACGGCGAGGGCGCTCAGGCCGTGGTCGGCGCCGAGGCGGTCGAGGTGCAGGGCGAAGAGGGCGTTGGCGGTCTTGGACTGGGCGTAGGCCAGCCACCGGTCGTAGCCGGTGCGGAAGTGAAGGTCGGCCCAGCGGATGTCGGACAGGAAGTGTCCGGAGGAGGCGACGGCCACGACACGCGCCCCGTCCGGCGCGAACGCCGGGTACAGGCGCTGGACCAGCGCGAAGTGCCCGAGGTGGTTGACGGCGAAGTGAGCTTCCCAGCCCGGGCCGACGCGTGTCTCCGGGCAGGCCATCACGCCCGCGCCGTTGATGAGGACGCCGAGGGAGCGGCCGGTCTCCAGGAAGCGGTCGCAGAACACGCGGATGCTGTCCGGATCAGCGAGGTCGAGGGCGTGCACCTCGGTCCTGGGGAGGCCGAGCAGGGCGTTCTCTGCGGTGTCGGGGCGGCGGGCGGGGACGATGACGTGCGCTCCCGCGCGTACGAGGGCCCGGGTGGTCGCGAGCCCGAGACCGGAGTAGCCGCCGGTGACCAGGGCCGTGGTGCCGGTCAGGTCCACGTCGGCGAGCACGTCGTCGGCCGTGCTGCGGGCACCGAATCCGGTGCCGAGCTTCTGCTGTTCGGTGATCATGCCTGGACGCTAGGAGCTAGACCGCGCGCTAGGTCAAGGGATCTGTACGGTCGCGGCATGAGTGAGGATGCGGGCGGTCTGCCCGACGGCAAGGCGCGTGGACTGTCCATAGGGAAGGTCGCCGATGTGACCGGTCTGAGCGTGCACGCGCTGCGGTTCTTCGAGCGGGAAGGGCTCTTCCTGCGGGAGATCCCACGCACCGGCGGGGGACAGCGGGTCTACGAACAGGCAGATGTGGACTGGCTTCTGCTGTGCGGCCGGCTGCGGGACTCGGGCATGCCGATCGCCACGATCCAGAAGTTCGCGGCGCTCGTGCGCTCCGGGCCCGGCAACGAGCCGGACCGCCTGGCGCTGCTCCAAGCGCACGAACGCGCCGTACGCGCGAAGATCGACGACCTCAGCGCCTGCCTGGAGGTCATTCACGGCAAGGTCGTCACCTACGAGCGGCACCTGCGTGACGGAACGGCGGCCGGGCTCTGGTCGCCGACGCCGCTCACACTCCCGCGTCGCGATTCGTCGGTGCAGTGACGGACCACCACGACGCCGCCTCGGCAGACAGCGGCGCCGGGCAGACGCTTGAGGAGAACACTCAATGCAGGCTCGTATGCAGAACCCCGCCGTGGTCATCCCTGAGGCCATGAAGCCCTTGCTGGTCCTGTCCAAGATCGTCAGGAAGCAAGGCCTGCCCCAGGCGACGATCGAGCTGGTGCAGCTGCGCGTGAGCCAGATCAACGGATCCAGTGTCTGTGTGGACGGGAGTGCGCGCAGTGCCGGAGCGGCGGGCGTCACGGACAAGCAGCGTTCAGCGGTGGCTGCCTGGCGGCACACGACCTGCTTCACCGACGCGGAACGTTCCGCCCTCGCCCTCGCGGAGGCGGTCACGCGGCTCGCCGACCGGCCCGATCCGGTGCCGGCGGCGGTCTGGGACGAGGCGGCGAAGCACTTCACCGAGCAGGAGCTGGCCGCGATCGTCCTCGCCGTCGGGGTGACCAACATGTTCGACCGGATCAACGTCGCCACGCGGCGGGTCGCGGGCTCGATGCCCTGGGAGACCTGACCTGACCTGCCGGGATGCGGGTACGGATACGGGTACGAATTCGCTCGACTCAGCGGCGCCTCCCAGGTCAACTGGTCCCATGACAACACCTCATGAAGAGCTCCTCCCGTCCACCCGCCGATCCCTGCTGCACCGCATCGCCACCGCGCAGACGGAGGGCCGGACCCCGTCGCTGGTCGCCGCGGTGGCCCGGGACGGCGAGCTGGTGTGGAGCGGCGGCCGCAGCATGGTGGACGGGCACGCGCCGGACGAGAACGTCCAGTACCGCATCGGTTCGATCACCAAGACCTTCACCGCCGTGCTGGTCATGCGGCTGCGGGACGAGGGCGTGCTGGATTTGGGCGACCCGCTGGAGAAGCATCTTCCGGGGACCGGAGCGGGAGAGGTCACCATCGCTGAACTCCTCTCCCACACGGGCGGATTGGCCGCGGAGACACCAGGAGCGTGGTGGGAGCGCACACCTGGCTCGACGCGTCCCGAGCTCGCCGACGTACTGGGCCAGGATCCGTTCAAGCACCCCTCGGGCCGTCGCTTCCACTACTCCAACCCCGGCTATACGTTGCTCGGTTCGCTGGTGGAGGCGTTGCGGGGCGCTCCGTGGGAGGAGGTGCTGCGCGGTGAGGTGCTTGATCCGCTGGGCCTGAGCCGTACGAGCGCACAGCCTCAGGCACCGCACGCGGGTGGCTTTGCCGTGCATCCCTGGGCGGACGTGATGATGCCCGAGCCCGTCGAGGATCTGGGGCTGATGGCTCCGGCAGGGCAGTTGTGGTCCACCGCGGCGGACCTGGCGCGCTTCGGGACCTTCTTGCTGAAGGGCGATGACCGGGTCCTGTGTGGGGAGTCCGTACGGGAGATGCGGACGCCGTCGGCGCCGTTGCAGGCGGGGGAATGGGACAGGGCGTACGGCCTGGGCCTGGACCTGCTGCGGTGGGAGAAGGGCAGCCTGGCCGGACACGGTGGGTCGCTGCCGGGCTTCGTGGCCGCTCTGTGGGTGAGCGAGGCGGACGGGCTGGCCACGGTCGCCCTCGCCAACTGCACGTCGGGGCCGCAGGTGGCGGCGCTCGCCGTGGATCTGGTGAAGATCGTGGCTGACGCCGAGCCCCGCATCCCGGAGCCGTGGCGGCCGCTCACCGAAGTCGACGAGAGGGCACTGGAGTTGACGGGCCCCTGGTACTGGGGGACTCAGGTGCTCGCGCTCCGGCTGACGGCCGACGGCGGGGTCGAGGTGGGCCCGCTCTCCGGGGCGGGGCGGCAGGCCCGGTTCCGGTCCAACGGGGACGGCACCTGGACGGGGCTCAACGGCTACTACGCGGGGGAGCTGCTGCGGGCGGTACGGCGGGTGGACGGTTCGGTGAGCCACCTCGACCTGGGGTCATTCGTCTTCACCCGCACGCCGTACGACGAGGGGGCGCCGGTCCCTGGCGGGGTGGATCCGCAGGGGTGGCGCGGCTTCCCGTAGACGAATTCCTGGTGGCCCCCGGAGCTCAACTGGGTCCCTAAGAGGCCTTAAAAGGGTGGCACAGCAGGACGAGGCGGCTTGTTTCACGTGAAACAAGCCGCCTCGCTGTGTCCTTCAGAGCTGCATTTTGAAGCCCACGTGGGACGCCGAGAACCCGAGCCGCTCATAGAAGCGGTGGGCGTCGACGCGGGTGGCGTCGGAGGTCAGCTGCACCAACTGGCAGTTCTGGCGGCGGGATTCCTCGACGGCCCATTCGATGAAGCGTGTGCCGAGCCCGCTGCCGCGCTCGTCGGCGTGGACACGTACGCCCTCGATGACCGACCGCGTGGCGCCCTTCCGGGAGAGCCCCGGGATGATCGTGAGCTGGAGCGTGCCGACGACGCGACCCTCGCGCTCGGCGACGACCAGGTGCTGGTTCGGGTCGTCGGTCAGTCGCTCGAACGCGGTGACGTACGGAGTGAGGTCGTCCGGCGACTCGCGCGCGGCGCCCAGGGGGTCATCGGCGAGCATGCCCACGATGGCGGACAGATCTGCGGCTATGGCAGGGCGGATTTCGAGTTCTCCCATGGCGGCAGCCTATGTGGGCCGCCCGCGGTCTCCCGGGCGTACCTTCCATGACCTCCCCCGGCCGGCCATCGAAGGGAGCTACGCGGGCACGCGCAGCGTTTCGACGGCCCTGACCAGCGGGGCAAGCTCCGGGTTCTGCGCGGCTTCGTCGAGCGCCTCGCGCAGGGCCGCGTCGTTGGTGGGGCGTGCCTCGGCGAGCAGCGCGGCGCCGGTCTCGCTGACGTCCGTGTAGATGCCGCGGCGGTCGGTGGGGCACAGGTAGCGGGACAGGAGGCCACGCTCCTCGAGCCGGGTCACCAGGCGGGTGGTCGCGCTCTGGCTCAGCACCACGGCGTCGGCCACCTGCTTCATCTGCAGGTGGCCGCCCTCGCCGTCGTGCTGGCGGTTGAGGACGTCGAGGAGTCCGTACTCCCGCACGCTCAGGCCGTGCTTGGCCTGGAGAGCGCGCTCGACGCGTGCCTCGATCTTCCCGTGGAGCAGGGAGAGGGCGCACCAGCTTTGGGCGAGCGCGGTGAGTGCGGGGTCTGTCGCTGTCATGGCTCTTGTTCCTCCGTCCCGGAGTGGGCTGACACCCAGAGTAATCCACCGCTGCAATATCCAGCGCTTGCAAGTATCCCGCGCATGCAATTATTGTTGGCGCACGTTAAGCGCACCTGCAATCGTTTGGAAGGTAGATCCATGCCTCTCGCGCTTCTGGCTCTCGCGATCGGAGCCTTCGGGATCGGGACCACCGAGTTCGTGATCATGGGGCTGCTTCCCGAGGTCGCGGGCGACTTCGGTGTCTCCATCCCGACTGCCGGTTTCCTCGTGACGGGTTATGCCCTTGGCGTCGTGCTCGGCGCTCCGCTGATGACCGCCCTCGGCACCCGGATCCCACGCAAGCGGATGCTGATGCTTCTGATGGGCCTCTTCGTCGTCGGCAACCTGCTCTCCGCCGTGGCCCCGGTCTTCGGCGTGATGCTGGCCGGCCGCGTCGTCGCCTCCCTCGCCCACGGCGCCTTCTTCGGCATCGGCTCGGTCGTCGCGGCCGAACTGGTCGCTCCCGAGAAGAAGGCCGGGGCGATCGCCATGATGTTCTCGGGCCTCACCGTGGCCAACGTGGTCGGTGTCCCGCTCGGCACGCTCGTCGGCCAGGCCATCGGCTGGCGGATCACCTTCGTGCTCGTCGCTGCCCTGGGCGTCCTCGGCCTCCTCGGAGTCGCCAAGCTCGTACCGGATCTGCCCAAGCCCGAAGGCGTGCGGCTGCGTGACGAGATCGGTGCCTTTCGCAACGTACAAGTGCTGCTCGCCATGGCGATGACCGTCCTCGGCTTCGGCGGCGTCTTCGCGGCCATCACCTACATCACGCCGATGATGACGGACGTCGCCGGTTACGCGGACTCCTCCGTCACCTGGCTGCTCGTCCTCTTCGGGCTCGGCATGGTCGGCGGAAACCTCGTCGCCGGACGGCTCGCGGACCGTGCGCTGATGCCGATGCTGTACGTGACGCTGGGCTCCCTCGCCCTGGTGCTCGGTCTGTTCACCCTCACCGCGCACAACAAGGTCTCGGCCGCCGTGACCGTCCTGCTGATCGGAGCCCTGGGCTTCGCGACTGTGCCGCCCCTGCAGAAGCGTGTCCTGGACTACGCCTCGGGCGCCCCGACGCTCGCCTCCGCGGTCAACATCGGCGCCTTCAACCTGGGCAACGCGCTGTCGGCGTGGCTCGGCGGGCTCGTCATCTCGGCCGGCCTCGGCTACACCGCCCCGAACTGGGTCGGTGCGGTGCTCGCCGCCTCCGCCCTCGTCCTGGCGCTCGTCTCGGCCGCGCTGGAGCGTCGCTCCGGAGGTCGTCCGGGCCTCGTTGTGACGGGTGCGAGTGCGGTGGGTGTGTCATCTGCGCCCGTCGAGCGGCCGACGCCCGTCCACCACTGACTCCCCCGGCTCCCCCGGATCCCCCACCCCTCAACTTCCCCCCACCCCCCGTTCCTCCCCTCAACCTCAGCACCACCCCGCAAGGAGAACCCCCTCGTGAGCACCACCACCCCCGCCGCCGTCGCCCCACTGACCATCGAGGACGCCGAGGCACTCGTCACCGCGGCCCGCCGCGCGGCCGACGCCGCCGGTGTCACGGTCAGCGTCACCGTCCTGGACGCGGGCGGCCACCTCCTCGCCTTCCGGCGCGACGACCGGGCCGTCCTGGTCTCCGGTGAGACCAGCACGCGCAAGGCCTACACCGCCTTGCAGCTGAACGCCCCGACCGCCGACCTCGTCGACGCGGTGCAGCCCGGCGGCCTCTTCCACACCTTGCCCACCGCCCTCGACCGTCCCCTGCTCTTCATCGCGGGCGGGGTGCCGGTCCACCGTGACGGCCGCCTGATCGGTGCCGTCGGCGTCGGCGGCGGTGCGCCCGAGCAGGACCACGGCTTCGCGGCGGCGGCCGCGGACGCCCTCGCATAAGGCACTCGTATGAGAGAGGCCCGTCCCCCAGGATCCCGGGGGACGGGCCTCTCTGCGTCACGGCGGTCGGCTCAGCCGGCGGCGACCGTCAGCGGCGCGAAGCGGCGGGTCCAGTCGCCAGGCAGCTCCGGCGTCCCGTACGTCATGACGGTGTTGTCGGCGACGTGCTCCAGGCCGCTCTCCTTCACCCACGTCAGCAACTCTTCGTGCCGTACGTCGATGTCGGTGCGCAGCGGACGGTCGGTGTGCGCGGCGAGCGAGGCGACGAGCGCCTTCGCGGTCTCGGTGTCCCGGGCGACGAGCGGGCCCACGACATGGGTCTCCATGTTGGGCCAAGCACCCGCGTAACCGACGATCTCACCGTCAGCCACCGCGACCCGGAACTGGTCCGTGAAGGCGGGGAGCCGGGTGATCACATGCATCCGGTCGTGACCGAAGACCTCGGTGTCGAGCCGGAGGACGGTGGTCAGGTCCTCCGCGGTGGCCGGCCGGGTGGCGATGTCGGGCAGCGGTCCGGCAGGGGTCAGGTGACCCCTGACCATCTCGACCCGGCCGATCACCTTGAAGCCGAGCTGTTCGTAGAGAGGGCGGCCGAACGGTGTCGCGTGGAGAGTCAGCGGGGTGGTGCCCGCCGCCTCGACGGCGTACTCCATCAGCCGACGGCCGATGCCCTGCCGCGCGTACTGCTCGGCGACGAGGACCATGCCGATCGCGGCCAGATCGGGGCGCTCCTGAGCGCCGTACCGGGTCACTACATAGGCGGCGATCAGGCCGTTGCCGTCGGGCTCGTCGATGCCGTAGCCCGTTCCGGCCGACAGCAGCAGACCCCACTTGTGTTCTTCACGCGGCCAGCCCCGGTTTTCGGAGAGGTCGGCGCAGGCCAGCAGATCGCGGGGCGTCAGCCGGCGGATGGGCAGTGCGGAGAGGGAAGGTGTCGACACGCGGGCCAGGCTGTCTGACGTACATCCTCGGCGTCCACCCGTTTGTGGGCAGAAGCACGTTGGTTCTGCCCACCTTGCGCCGGGCCGTGCGGTCGTGTTTCACGTGAAACACGGTGCCGAGGAGCGGGGGCCGGGGCGTCCGACAGCGGGAGTAACCGCGAGTACTAGCCTCGGCGGCATGGCACGCCTACACCTTTTCGATCTGGACGGGACGCTGCTGCACGGCACAGCGGCGCCCGTGGAGATATCCCGGCAGCTCGGCCTGGACGCGGAGATCGCAGAGCTCGAGCGGGACTTCGTGGCGGGGCGCATCGACTCACCGGAGTACGCGGAGCGGGTGCACGCCTTGTGGGCGGAGCTCACGGACGCGCAGGTGACGGCGGCCTTCGACGGGGCGCCCTGGCTCACCGGCATACGGGAGACATGGGCCGAGATCCGGGAGAGCGGGGACTACTGCGCGGTGGTCTCCCTCTCGCCGTCGTTCTTCGTGGAGCGGCTCACCGGGTGGGGTGCGCACGCCGCGCACGGATCGCGTTTCCCGGCCGTGCCGTTCACCGAGCCGGTCGATCCGACGGGCATTCTCAACGCGACGGCCAAGGTGAAGATCGCGAACCGCCTCTGTGAAGAGTTCGGGGTGGGCCGGAGCGATTGCGTCGCGTACGGTGACTCGCTTTCCGACCTGGAGTTGTTCGGCGTCGTCCCCGTTTCTGTGGCGGTCAATGCGGATCAACGGCTGGTGAGACTGGCCACCCACTCCTATGTCGGGCGGGATCTGCGGAAGGCATACGAATTGGTCCGGCACGACCGGTAATTGAGGTAATTGGCAGCCGGAGCAGTGGAATTACAGGCGCAGGGTAGAAGGACTTGTGCGTTCGGCGGCTGCCGGTAGGGTCGATCACGGTTCGTGCCGGGTGCGCCACTTCGCACTCTGGGGGGCACACGCAGGCAAAGAAGCCTAACGGGGGAAGAGATCCAGAACTCGTACTTGCCGTTATGCGGTCGACGCGACGGCGGGCAATGGGATGCTGCCGTGAGATGACTGCGGCCAATGTCACATTCTGGACCTACTTGTCCGTAGGGTCCGGGAAGCCGGGGTTCAATGTGGCCGTAACGGCCGTCGAGGCAGAGCGGGGAAAGCAGGCAACTTCCGGCAGGGAGTGCGCAGACCGACCGAGAGATGTTCGAGGCGAGGCACAGCATGGACGCTCCGACCACCATGTCGGCTGACGACGGTACTTCCAACGACGGGAGCGGCTGGTTCACCCCGCGCAGGCCCCCGCAGGGGCCCCAGGACGGCGAGCGGCAGCCGACCGATACCTCCGCGCCGACGCCCGACACGGAGCCGTCGGCGCCGATGCCCGCTACGGAGCCGTCTGACGAGCGAATATCCGCCGCCGCGCCTCCTCAGGCCGCGCCTCCTCAAGCCCCGGCCCCTCAGGCCCCGGCTCCGCAGACATCAGCTCCGCAGACCTCGGCGCCTCAGCCCCATCCAGCATCGCCCTCCATGCCCACCCCGACGGCGAAGCCCACAGGGAAGGCCTCCCCCGACGCGGTCCTGGTGCAGCGCACGATGGCCGAGATCGCTCCTGTCGCCGACAAGGTCACCTCGTACTTCTACGCGTTGCTCTTCACCCGCCACCCGGATCTGCGCGCCCTGTTCCCCGCGGCGATGGACACCCAGCGGGACCGGATCCTCAAGGCACTGCTGACCTCGGCCGAGCACATCGACCACACCGACGTGCTCGTCTCGTATCTGAAGAACCTCGGGCGCGGACACCGCAAGTACGGCACCCAGCCCGAGCACTACCCGGCCGTCGGCGAGTGTCTGATCGGTTCGCTGAGCCGGTACGCGAGCGCGGTCTGGGACGAGGAGACCGAGGCCGCCTGGGTCCGGACGTACACGACGATCTCCCAGATCATGATCGACGCGGCCGCCGAGGACGAACTGCGCGCTCCTGCCTGGTGGTTCGCCGAGGTCGTCTCGCACGATCTCAGGACCCCGGACATAGCGGTCGTCACGGTCCGCCCCGACCAGCCGTACCCCTTCCTCGCCGGGCAGTACACCAGCCTGGAGACTCCCTGGTGGCCGCGGATCTGGCGCCACTACTCCTTCGCCTCGGCGCCCCGCCCCGACGGGCTGCTGTCCTTCCACGTCAAGGCGGTCCCGGCCGGCTGGGTCTCCAACGCCCTGGTGCATCACGCCCGCCCCGGTGACGTGCTGCGGCTCGGTGCGCCCGCCGGTTCGATGACCGTCGACCACACCACCGACAGCGGGCTGCTCTGCCTGGGCGGTGGCACGGGCATCGCGCCCATCAAGGCCCTCGTCGAGGATGTGGCCGAGCACGGCAGGCGCCGACCGGTCGAGGTGTTCTACGGAGCCCGTACCGATCACGACCTGTACGACATCGACACGATGCTGCGATTGCAGCAGACCCACCCGTGGCTGGCCGTGCGCCCCGTCGTCGACCAGCGGGCCCAACTGCCGGACGCCGTGCGCGAGTACGGGCCGTGGAATGAGTACGACGCCTATCTCTCCGGTCCGCCCGGCATGATCCGCAACGGAGTGGACGCCCTGCGCGACATCGGCATCCCCGAGGACAGGATCCGCCATGACTCCGTCGAGGAACTGATGGCGGCGCCTTAGAGCCTGGCTTTGAAGGCCCTATCCCAGGTCGGGGGCGTGCATCGCGCGTACGCCCTCGATATTGCCGTCGAGGTAATGCCGCAGCGACAGCGGTACGAGGTGGACCGAGGCGATGCCGACCCGGGTGAAGGGCACGTGCACGATCTCGTACTCGCCGCACGGATCCTCGACCTCGGGCCCGTGCCGCTGGCCGGTGTCCATGGACTCCAGGCGGCAGACGAAGAAGTGCTGCACCTTCACTCCGGTCGCCCCACCGTCCTCGCCGATGTGCTCCACGGTGTCGACGAAACAGGGCACGACGTCGGTGATTTTGGCGCCGAGCTCCTCGTGGACCTCACGGTGGAGCGCGTCGACGACGGAGTCGTCCTCCGCCTCCACGCCGCCGCCCGGGGTGACCCAGTACGGATCGACACCGGGCTTGGTGCGCTTGATCAGGATCAGGTCGTCACCGTCCAGCAGGACGGCGCGTGCGGTGCGCTTGACCACGGGTCGGACGGTCATGGGGGAAATGTGGCCCGGACTGTTCCACGTGAAACATCGCGGACCGGCCGCGCCCCCATCAAGCCCAGTCGACGGCGGCGCGCAGCAGCCACTCGTGCGCCCGAGCGATGTGCGGCATGGCGAGTGGTGCCGCGGTGAGCAGCGGGCCGCGGGGACGGGCCGTCGTGATGGCCAGGTCGTGGTGCCCGGCCGCGAGCCCCTCAAGCGCCTCCTCGGCGGTGCCGGCGTCACTCCCCTTCGTGCCCTCAGGGCGCGCCCACTATAAATATGTCGATAGGCCCCTGTCGCTACGGTGATTGGACACTGACACACAGTCAACTAGCCTTGTGTGTGCGGTTCTTCGCGCGCGGAACCGGAACGGTCCGAGCCAAGAGGGGGGAGGCTCGGACCGTTCGTCGTGCGTAGCCGGTGTGTGGCCGGGGCGCCGTCGCGCTCTCGGCGAGGCGGGTTTTCGTGCTGCGAGGTGGTTCGGGCTGCGAGGCGGTCCGGGCGGTCAGCCCGCCGTCTCGGCCGACTCGTCCAGCGCACGCAGCACGTCCGCCACAAGATCGGCGGGATCCTCGGCGCCTGCGGAGAAGCGGATGAAGCCCTCCGAAACGGCATCGCCACCCCAGCGACGGCGGCGCTCGGCGGTGGACCGCACACCGCCGAAACTCGTGGCGTCGTCGACAAGGTGGAGTGCCTCAAGGAAACGCTCGGCACGCGTGCGCGTGGGCAGCGTGAAGGAGACCACGCACCCGAAGCGCCGCATCTGCTGCGAGGCGACCTTGTACGAGGGGTCGTCGGGCAGCCCGGGATAGCGCAGTCCGGACACCTCGGCGCGGTCGCGCAGGGCCTCGGCGATGGCCAGGGCGTTCGCGTTCTGGCGGTCGGCGCGCAGTTGGAGCGTGGCGAGCGAGCGGTGTGCGAGCCAGGCCTCCATCGGGCCCGGGATCGCTCCGACGATCTTGCGCCAGTTCCGTACGGAGGCGGTCAGTTCCGCGTCGCGGCAAACGACGTATCCCAGGAGGATGTCGCCGTGGCCGGTGAGCATCTTGGTGCCACTGGCCACCGCGAAGTCGGCGCCGAGTTCGAGGGGGCGCTGGCCGAGCGGCGTCGCCAGGGTGTTGTCGACGGCCACCAGGGCGCCACGCGCGTGTGCCGCGTGGGCGAGCCGCCGCACGTCGCACACGTCGAGGCCCGGGTTGGAGGGCGTCTCGATCCACAGCAGCTTGGCGCCGTCCAGGACATCGAGCTGGGCGTCGCCGCCTGTCGGGGCGGTGCGTACCTCGATGCCGTACGAGGTGAGCTGTTCGCGGACCAGCGGGAAGACCTGATAGCCGTCGTCCGGCAGGACCACCGCGTCACCGGCGCGCAGCTGCGAGAACAGCACCGCCGAGATGGCGGCCATGCCGGAGCCGAAGACCAGCGTCTCGACGTCGGCGGCGGAGTCCGGTGCCTCGAGCTCGCCGATGGCTCGCTCCAGATGCGTCCAGGTGGGGTTGTCGTCACGGCCGTAGGCGTATCCGCCCGTGGGGTCGCCGGGCAGGTGGAAGTGGGCGGCGAACACCGGGCCGGGCAGTGTCGGCTCGTGTTTCACGGGCTCGGGCAGCCCGGCCCGCACCGCCCGCGTGCCGTCGCCGATGCGCACCGCACCGTCGCCTATGGGTCCCGTGCCGTCGCCTATCGGTCCCGATTCCGTCATGCCGCCCGCCTTTCCACTGCTTCACGTACAACGCCGAGCAGGCTCTGGCTCGCTGTCCCCACCATTCTCGGACACACCGCGAGCCCCTCGGATCCCTTGCTTCCCCCGGCCCCCTCGACCGCCCAGGGAGGTCAGTCCTTGTCGTCGGGAAGGACGACGTTCAGGGCCCACGAGACGATCGAGATGATCAGGCCACCCAGGACGGCGGTCCAGAAGCCCTCGACGTGGAAGCTGACGTCCAGCTTGTCGGCCAGCCACGAGGTGAGCAGCAGCATGAGGGCGTTGACCACGAAGGTGATCAGGCCGAGCGTCAGGATGAACAAGGGGAAGGTGAGGACCTTCACCACCGGCTTGACCAGGAAGTTCACCAGCCCGAAGAGCAGGGCGACGACGAGGAGCGTACCCACCTTCTTGCCCGTGCTGTCGCCGGTCAGGGTGATCTTGTCGAGCAGCCACACGGCGACAGCCAGGGCCGCGGCGTTGGCGATCGTCTTGACTACAAAATTCTTCATGTGTCTGATCGTGGCAGACACGGGCCGGGAACGGTCGGCTCATGAGGGTCCGCGACCAGTGACAGGCCCAGCGGCGGTCCGACGGGCATCAGCGAGGGGTGTACGAGAGCGATGAAGGCTTTCCGACTGGACGAGCTGGAGGCGGAGCGCGCCGCGAACGACGGTGCGTATCTGCAGTTCCTGCGTGAGCGGAACATGTCGGTCGGGCTGTACGCACTGGACGCCGGCGAGCCCGACCCGCAGCAGCCGCACCAGCAGGACGAGGTGTACATGGTCGTCAGTGGCCGTGCCTCGATCACGGTCGGCATGGAGACCACGCAGGTGGCGCGGGGCAGCGTCGTCTATGTGCCGGCCGGAGTGGCCCACAAGTTCCACCACATCAGCGAGGACCTGCGCGTGGTAGTCGTCTTCTCCCCGCCCGAGTCCTGAGACTCCTGAGACTCCTGAGAGCCCTGAGAGTCCTGAGCTCTGACCGACCGGCTCCCGGCCTCGGTAGGAGCCCGGCTCTCCCTCCGCAGGCTGACCTCTTCAGGGCTGCGACCTCGGGGTTCCCTAAGGGTCGGATCAGGGGAGGACAAGGGCTCCGCGGCCCCCGCAGAGCCCTTTGGCGTCCTAGCATCGAATGCGAGAAGCCAGGAACCTGCGGAGATTCAGGGACCCGCACCGATGCGAAGAGCGCGGAAGTGCGGACAGAGCGGAGAGAGGTAAGAACGATGGCAGCCAAGGAGATCTTTGCGGGAATGCCGTGGTGGGTGAAGTGGGTGGCCGTGCCCGTCATCGCACTCGTCGTCTTCGGCAGCGTGATAGCCACCGTTGTCGGATTCGTGGTCGGTCTGCTGTTCAAGGCCCTGCTATTCGTAGCTTTGGTCGGTGGACTCATCTATGTCGTACGGAAGTTCATATCCGGCTCCTCTTCGTCCCGTACCGACTGGTGACCGCGGACCGGAAACCGGTGACCACACAGTGGTGAGTTTTCGCAACGGTTCCCTCGGCAGGGGGAAGTTTTCCCGTGCGGAGCCGTAGAGCGGTGGCCAAGGATTAGAGTCCGGAATCCGACGCGGAGGTCGACCCTCCGTGGACGGGTGCACGTGCACTGCCCTTCCCTCGCTCCTGCGGGCACGGGCGGACCCCTCACGCGCTTCGGGAGTGAACCTTGGCTGCGGTCGACGCCACCACCTCAGCGATTGACGCCACCCCTGCACCGGCCGACACATCCACCGCGGCCGTCGGGCCGACCCTCATCGGTTCCGTACAGCGGGCGATGCGACTGCTGGAAGCCGCCGCCGCGCATCAAGGCGGGGCGCCCGCGAAGCAGTTGGCGCGGGAGGCGGGGCTTGCCCTCCCCACCGCGTACCACCTGCTGCGCACCCTGACCCACGAGGGCTATCTCCGCAGAGAGAAAGGTGTGTTCGTGCTCGGCGAGGCGGCCGAGCGGCTGGGCAGCAGCGGGGCGCAGCAGAATCGGCGCGGCGCCATCGAGGAGACCTTGGCGCACTGGCGCGACACCATCGGGGTCCCCGTGTATTTCGCGGTCTACCGCGAGGGCGAGATCGATCTCGTCGCCGTCTCGGACACCCCGGGCAACCCTGCCGTCGAGGAGTGGGCGGACTTCCGGGAGACGGGGCACGCCCACGCGATCGGGCAGTGTCTGCTGGGTCAACTCGACAGTGAGGCCCGGCTGGACCACCTCGACCGCTATCCGGTCCAGTCGATCACTCGCTATTCGGTCCGGGACGACCGCACCTTCATGCGGCGGCTCGACGCGATGGAGCGGATGCGGCCCGTCGTGGAGCGTCAGGAGTACGCGCTCGGTACGGTCTGCGCGGCGATTCCGATCACAGTGGGTGACACCGCCGCGACCATGGCCATTTCTGTACCCGCCTACCAAGCCGATCGGCTGCTGCCCGCGGCCCAGCGTTTGCAGCGTGAACTCGGAAAGCTACTAGGGACACTCGCCTTCTCTATCAGCATCTGAAAACTCACTCCTTGTGATCTGGTGCGCACGTTGAGCAAGATGCCAAGGGTGCCAGGGAGTTGGTCCCTGGCTCCTCGAGAGCTACGTGACGGGGTAGGCGCGATGGGCGAGACGGTTCAGGCAGAGGTCATGATGAGCTTCCTTGTTTCCGAGGAGCTGTCGTTTCGCATCCCGGTGGAGCTGCGTTACGAGATCGACGACCCCTATGCCGTGCAGCTGACGTTCCATCTGCCGGGGGACGCCCCGGTGACCTGGACCTTTGGGCGGGAGTTGCTGATCGACGGGGTGGGGAGTCCGTCCGGGGAGGGGGACGTGCGGGTCGAGCCGACCGATTCCGGGCTGCTCGACGAGGCGCTGATCAGGCTTCAGGTCGGCGCGGACCAGGCGCTGTTCCGGGTGGGCATCCCGCCGCTGCTCGCCTTCCTCGACCGTACGGACAGGCTGGTGCCGCTCGGGCAGGAGCGGTCGCTCGCCGACTTCGACACCCACCTCGACGAGGCGCTCGACCGGATCCTCGCGGAGGAGCAGAACGCGGGCTGACCTGCTGTCGTCAAGGGACGGATGAGGGTGGCATTTTGGTGCATTTAGTGGCGCCGGGAGCGGTCACCGTTTGCGGCGCCGCCCCTTTCCGCCGTGGGAGGGGCGCGCGGGGCCGGTAGCGGTGGCGCCCGTGCCGGTGGGGCGTCCCGTACCGGGAGGGGGCGGCGGAGATCCGATCGTGCGGTCCGCCGAGACGACCAGGGCGGCCAGCGCGGTCGTCACCGGCACCGAGGCGACCAGGCCGATCGAGCCGATCAGAGTGCGCACGATCTCCTCGGCGACCAACTCGCTGTTGGCCACCGTGCCCACGCTGGACTGCGCGATCGAGAAGAGCAGCAGGAGGGGCAGCGCGGCGCCCGCGTAGGCGAGGACGAGGGTGTTGACGACCGAGGCGATGTGGTCGCGGCCGATGCGGATGCCCGCGCGGTACAGGCCGCGCCAACCCATCGTCGGGTTGGCCTGGTGCAGTTCCCAGACCGCGGAGGTCTGCGTGACCGTTACGTCGTCGAGCACACCGAGCGAGCCGATGATGACGCCCGCGAGCAGCAGGCCGCTCATGTCGATGGACGGGTACAGGCCATGGATGAGGCCGGTGTTGTCGTCCGTGTTGCCGGTCAGGGAGGCCCAGCCGATGAAGACCGAGCCGAGCAGGCCGATCAGCAGGAGGGAGATAAGCGTGCCGAGTACCGCGACCGATGTGCGGGCCGTGAGGCCGTGGCACAGATAGAGCGCGATCAGCATGATGGCGCTCGCCCCGATCACCGCCACGACCAGCGGATTCGAGCCCTGCAGGATCGCCGGCAGGATGAAGAACGTGAGCACCATGAAGCTGATGGCGAGCGCGACCAGGGCCATCACACCGCGCAGCCGTCCCACCACGACGACGGCGAGGGCGAAGATTCCGGCGAGCAGTGCCATCGGGAACTTGCGGTTCACGTCGGTGACGGAGTACTGCAGACCCTCGGGGGCCTTGGGCTCGTAGGCGACCACCACCTGCTGGCCCTGCCGCAGTTGCCGGGGCGAGTCCGGCTGGATGATCTCGGTGAAGGTGCGGCCCTCGTCCTTGCCGCTGCTGACCTCGACCGTCGCGCGTTTGCAGGTGCCCGCCGCCCGGGACTGGGCGGACTGACCCTCGGCGGTGGAGGTGTCGCCGTTCGGCGGGGTCTGGGAGGGGCTGAGGTCCTTGCAGGGCAGTTCCTGCACCTTCGTGACCTTCGCCGCCTGGGTCTGCCGGTCGAATCCGACGCCGGTGCGCTCGTGGCCCGGTGTGCCACCCGGCCACAGCACCAGCAGGCCTACGGCGACCGCGGCGGCGAAGGGAATCAGTACCGCGGCAATGACCTTGCGCAGGTGCTTGGAGACGGGCGCTGCGGGGCCGTGACTGTGCGAGTGTCCGTGGCCCCCGTGCCCATGACCTCCATGTCCGGTCCCGTCCGACGGCGGGGTCGGACCCGGCGGTTGCGACGGGGGACGAGAGGGCGGCGGAAGCGGCGGCTCTGTGGTGGTCACTGCCCGATCATCGCAAGAACGGAGGGGGCCCTCTGTTCAGCGCGCCCGAGATGACGCTAGCGTGGAGCCACCTTTGCAATCGCGGGAGCTCGGAGCACCGGGCTGAGAGGGCGCTGACCTCCGTACGAACCGGCACGATCGTGCACGAGCCGTACGGGATCCGCTGCGTCGACCGCCGAACCTGTTACCGGGTAATGCCGGCGTAGGGAGTAGGTCTCATGACCACATCGGACGCACGCACGCCTGCCTCCGGCAGCGACGAGAACACCGTCGCGGCTGACGAGGCTGGGAAGTCCATCGGCTGGCACAAGGCGTATGTCGAGGGTTCGCGCCCCGACCTGCGCGTGCCGGTCCGCCAGGTGCACCTCACCAACGGCAAGGCTGTCACGCTGTACGACACCTCAGGCCCTTACACCGACCCGTCGGCCCAGACCGACGTCCGCCGCGGTCTGCCGCCGCTGCGGGAGAACTGGATCATCGCCCGCGGCGACACCGAGGAGTACACCGGCCGCCCGCCCCGTCCCGAGGACGACGGCATCAAGCACACCTCGCCCCGCGGCGGCCTGAAGAACCTCGACGCGGTCTTCCCGGGCCGTCCGCGACAGCCGCGCAGGGGGCGCGCGGGGCAGGCGGTGACGCAGCTCGCGTACGCCCGCCGCGGCGAGATCACCCCCGAGATGGAGTTCATCGGGATCCGCGAGAACCTCGACCCCGAGGTCGTGCGCGCGGAGGTCGCCGCGGGCCGTGCGGTGATCCCCGCCAACGTCAACCACCCGGAGATCGAGCCGATGATCATCGGCAAGAAGTTCCTGGTGAAGGTCAACGCCAACATCGGCAACTCCGCGGTGACCTCGTCCATCGAGGAGGAGGTGGACAAGATGACGTGGGCGACCAAGTGGGGCGCCGACACGGTCATGGACCTGTCCACCGGCCGCAACATCCACACCACCCGCGAGTGGGTGCTGCGCAACTCCCCCGTGCCGATCGGCACCGTGCCGCTCTACCAGGCCCTGGAGAAGGTCGACGGCAAGGCCGAGGAGTTGACCTGGGAGATCTACAAGGACACGGTCATCGAGCAGGCCGAGCAAGGCGTGGACTACATGACGGTGCACGCGGGCGTGCGCCTTCCGTACGTCCCGCTCACCGCGCGCCGCAAGACCGGCATCGTCTCGCGCGGCGGCTCGATCATGGCCGCCTGGTGTCTCGCGCACCACAAGGAGAGCTTCCTCTACGAGCACTTCGAGGAGCTCTGCGAGATCCTCGCGGCGTACGACGTGACGTACTCGCTCGGCGACGGCCTGCGGCCCGGCTCGATCGCGGACGCCAACGACGAGGCGCAGTTCGCCGAGTTGAGGACGCTCGGGGAACTCAACACGATCGCCAAGCGTCACAACGTACAGACGATGATCGAGGGCCCCGGTCACGTCCCGATGCACAAGATCAAGGAGAACATCGACCTCCAGCAGGAGATCTGCGAGGAGGCGCCGTTCTACACGCTCGGCCCGCTGACCACGGACATCGCCCCGGCCTACGACCACATCACCTCCGGCATCGGCGCCGCGATGATCGGCTGGTGGGGTACTGCCATGCTCTGCTACGTCACGCCCAAGGAGCACCTGGGCCTGCCCAACCGCGACGACGTGAAGACCGGCGTCATCACGTACAAGATCGCGGCGCACGCGGCGGACCTGGCCAAGGGGCACCCGGGCGCGCAGGACTGGGACGACGCGCTCTCGGACGCGCGCTTCGAGTTCCGCTGGGAGGACCAGTTCAATCTGGCTCTCGACCCGGTCACGGCACGGGAGTTCCACGACGAGACGCTGCCGGCCGAGCCCGCGAAGACGGCGCACTTCTGCTCGATGTGCGGGCCGAAGTTCTGCAGCATGAAGATCTCGCAGGACATCCGGCGTCAGCACGGCGGTGACCTGGAGCAGGACGACATCGAGGCGGGCATGGAGCAGAAGTCCAAGGAGTTCGCCGCGGCGGGCAACCGGGTCTATCTGCCGATCGCCGACTGAGCCGTACCCGCGGCCTCCCCGGTCGGCTCCGAGGCCGTTTCAACGGCCGACGGCACGCGGGAGCAGGGCAGCACACCGGCAACCAGCCGGTCACTGCCCTGCCTCGCGCCTCGTCCTGCCGGTGTTCGGCCAGGTCACACGCTCTGACCTGGCCGAACACCGGTCCGGCCCCTGCGTACCTGTGCACGGTCTTGCCCCGTGCCCGTCCCCGGCCCCACTACTCCGGCTTGTGGTCGGGCCCGCCGAAGTCGGGGCTGGAGAAGTCCGGGCTGGAGTAGCTCGGGCGCGGTCCCGCGGCAGGGCCGCCGTCCGGGCTGCTGAACCCCGGCCTGTGATAGCCGAGTTGGGGCATGCGGCTGCCGTTCGCCCCGGATCCCCCGGCGCCCGGCGACGGCGTACGGGCGGCGGGAGCTCCGCCCGGGTCCGTCAGGGCCTCCCGCAGGAACGGCACGACGCCGCGCTCCAGGAGCGCCCGGCCCCAGTCTTCCCTGGCGCGGGACACCTCCTCGCAGTGCTCACCGTGCAGTTCTGCCTGGAGCGAGGTGGAGCCGTTGCGCAGGGCGGTCAGGAGCAGACCGACCGCGGCGACCAGGATGCCCCCGGCGGTGAGCGCGCCGAACAGCCACCCCGCGGTGAGCAGGGTGTCCGCGAAGGCGGGCTCAGGGGTGAGCATCTTCAGGATGTAGCCGACGAGCAGGAATATCATCGCGGCCGTGCCCGCGAGGACGGGTGCGAGGACCGCGACGACGGCGATCGCCCCGGCTCCCGCGGCCACTGGTTCCGCCACCTCGCCCATCGTGGTGGCGAGGCTGATGCCGCCGGAGCCCGACTCCGCGGCGCTCTGTCCGTTCCCTTCACGGATTGTTGTGGACGTCGGTCGAGGTTCGCGCAACTCCTCGCGAACCTTCACGTAGTGCGCGTACTCGGCCGCGGCCGAGGCCGTGATCAGTGCTGTCGCGTTCAGGGCCATGGTGCGCAGTTGTTCGGTGTTGAGCCGCTGGCCCACTGCGGCGAGTTCAGGACGATCAGGTGCGTTGCGCAGCGCCTCATCGAGGATCCGCTCGTACTCGGGGCGGTCCTCGTTGAGCAGGTGTGGAGCGCTGTTCATGTGCATCCCCCGATGCTCCGTAGGGCTGAGGCTCGCATGGCTGCGAGCCGTTGGGCAGAAACGGAGGGGAGCCTGCTACGGATAAGCCGATGGTAGAGCCGTGACCGCATGCGGTGACAGGGGGTTTCCGGAAATTGCCCCCCTGGCCAGCGTGATCGTGTAGAGGAGCGCCTGCCCGAAGAACGCTCAGTCAGTCAGGGGGAGTTGGCAGACCAGTAGCTTTCCGGCCATGGTCACTCCGCCGTCCATGGCGATGGCCAGGCCGTCGGCGTAGACGTGCGGACCCTCGATGACGGGGCCGCCGCCGTCCGACTCGTCCTCGGAGCCGACGTCGCCCAGGAGGTAGGGGATGGGGCTGTGACCGTGGACGATGCGTGTGCCGCCGTAGACATCGAGGAGTTCGCGGACGGCCGAGGGGCCGGACTCGTCGCGGAAGGCGAAGCGCTTGGTGAACTTGCGGAAGAGGTCCCAGCACTCGTCGGCGTCATTGCGCGTCAGGGTCTCCCGGATGGTGTCGTTCACCGCCTCGATCGAGTCGCCGTAATCCAGATAGGCGGTCGTGTCGGAGTGCACGAGCAGGTGGCCGTCGGCCTCCTCCATCGCGTCCAGTCGGGCCATCCACTGCAGGTGGTGGTCCTCCAGGCGCTCCATGTCGGTCTTCTGCCCGCCGTTGAGCAGCCAGGCGGCCTGGAAGGTGGCGGTGCCCGCGCCGGAGTTGACGGGGGTGTCGCCGAACCGCTTGGCGCCGAGCAGGAGCAGCTCGTGGTTGCCCATGAGCGCCTTGCAGTAGCCGCCGGCGGCGGCCGCTTCGGCGGAGAGCCGCATCACCAGGTCGATGACGCCGATGCCGTCGGGTCCGCGGTCGGTGAAGTCGCCGAGGAACCACAGGCGCGCGTTGCCCGCGGACCAGTTGCCCTCGTCGTCGACGAGCCCCTGCTCATGCAGGGCCGCGACGAGCTCGTCCAGATAGCCGTGCACGTCGCCCACGACGAACAGCGGACCGAATTCCTCGCCCGCCCGCGGCTGCGGAGGCTCCGGCATGACCTGCACCTGGACCGTGTCGCCCCGGTTGATGACGGGCAGATCGCGCTGGGTGGGGGTGTAGCCCTCCTCCGGCGGTTCGCCGGGCGCTCCGGGGCTCGCCGGGGCGGGTCCGGTCGTCTCATGGACGTACGCCGGTACGCGGAAGTCGCGCAGCGTCGCCGTCCGCACATCGGGTCCCTGACCGGCCCCCTGAGTCATCGACCCCTCCACCACCATTGCGCCGCATCTGCACCGAGATCGGACTGCTTGGTCGCAGCGGCCCGCGGTGTCGTCCGCCCATCATAGGAATGCGGCTCCCGCTGTGTGGTGCACCAGGGGTGGTGAATCGGTCCCGGACCCCGGTTCGTCGAGGTTTTCTCCCGAATTGGGCAGAGGTTTCCCCGCTGGTTGCGGGGAGGAAGCCGACCTCCGCCCGGGGCCGGGCGCTCGGGCGGGAGCGGTCAGCCGTGCCCGGGCGAGCGGGGCGGGCTGACCGTCGTGCGCGGTGGACGTCGCTCGGACGAGGTGCGCACGATCAGTTCGGTCGGTATCACCTGCTGGATGGGCCGGCCCGTGTCGAGGCCCTCGATGGCGTCGATGAGGAGCTGTACGACGGCCGTGCCGATGCGCCGGGGTTTGAGGGAGAGCGTGGTGATGGGCGGTTCGGTGGTGGCGTACACCGTGGACTCGCTGCAGCAGACGAGCAGCAGGTCGTCGGGGACGCGCAGGCCGTACCGCCGGGCGGCGGCGAGCAGGTCGGTGCCGTTGGGGTCGAAGAGACCGTAGACGGCGTCGGGCCGGTCGGGCCTGGCGAGCAGCCGGTCGGCGGCGACGGCGCCCGCGCACGGGTCGTGCGCGGGGTAGGACTCGTAGACCGGGTCCTGTCCGACGCGCTCGCACCAGCGCAGATACGCGGTGGTGGAGAGGTGGGTGTACGTGTCCGTGGTGGTGCCGGTGAGGAGGCCGATCCGGCGGGCGCCGGCGGCCGCGAGGTGGTCGAGGATCTCCAGGACCGCCGCCTCGTGGTCGTTGTCGACCCAGGCGGTGACCGGGAGCGACCCCGCCGGGCGGCCGTCGGAGACCACCGGAAGGCCCTGCCGGACTAGTTCGCTGACCACGGGATCGTGGTCGGAGGGGTCGACGACGACGGTTCCGTCGAGTGCGACGTTCGACCACACGTCGACGGGGCTGCGGCGGGAGGTGGCGGGGAGGATCACCAGGGCGTAGCCCCTGGCGAGTGCGGCCGAGGTGGCGGCTCTGGCCATCTCGGCGAAGTAGGCGAATTCGGTGAAGGTGAAAGGTTCATCCCCGTACGTCGTCACGGTCAGGCCGATGAGGCCTGACTTGCCGGTACGGAGGGTGCGGGCCGCCGCGGACGGGCGGTAGCCCAGCCGCTCTGCGACTTCGCGGACGTGGCGTCGGGTGGCGTCGGGCAGCCTTCCCTTGCCGTTGAGGGCGTCGGAGACAGTCGTGATGGAGACACCGGCGGCTGCGGCGACGTCTCTGATCCCCGCTCGACTTTGCCGGTTGCCCCGGCGTGCGGTCTCCGCTCGGCTCACCTGATGCTTCCCTGCTGCTGTCATGGCGAGCCGATAGTAGGGCTCATGAGGGTGGGTAGCAGGGGCGCATATTCACGCGTTGACAGGCACGTTTCTGCATGGCGCAAGCGGGTCAATGACCATGGAATGCAAGGGAGTTGGCGGGCTTGATGGGTAGCTGCCCCTGATCGTCGCGCATGGGCCTGCCAAAGGGGCCAGATCTCGAAGAGGTCTCAACTCACCTTCACGAGGGACGCGCGCCACGGAGCGAGCCACCGGCGCACGGGGGAGCACGGGGCGCCCCTGTCGTCCTGTACGCCTTCGGAGGACCTCGCCGTACGTCTGCGGAGACCTCCGCGGAGCCTCCGCGCAGACCGCCACGCAGACCTTCGCGCGGTCTCCGTGGAGGAGATGCCGGAAGCCCATTCGCAGGGGCGTCGAATCCTCATAAGGTAAGCAGTATTCGAACTGGTTGTGACTGGCTACGAGGAGGACTGCGGTGAGCGAGACGAACCCGAGGCTGCGCGCCGAGCTTGAGGGGATCCCCACCTACAAGCCGGGCAAGCCCGCGGCGTCCGACGGTCCGGCGGCCTACAAGCTGTCCTCGAACGAGAACCCCTACCCGCCGCTTCCCGGCGTGATGGAGAGTGTGCTCGCCGCGGCCGGTTCCTTCAACCGCTACCCCGACATGGCGTGCACGACCTTGATGGCCGAGCTGGCCGACCGCTTCGGAGTGCCCGTCTCGCACATCGCCACCGGCACCGGCTCCGTGGGCGTCGCCCAGCAGCTGCTGCAGGCCACCGCGGGCCCCGGCGACGAGGTGATCTACGCGTGGCGGTCCTTCGAGGCGTACCCGATCATCACGCAGGTCAGCGGCGCGACCTCGGTGCGGGTGCCGCTGACGGACGGCGAGGTGCACGACCTCGACGCGATGGCCGCGGCGATCACCGACCGCACCCGGCTCATCTTTGTCTGCAACCCCAACAACCCCACCGGCACCGTGGTCCGCAGGGCGGAGCTTGAGCGGTTCCTGGACCGGGTGCCGAGCGACGTGCTGGTCGTCCTCGACGAGGCGTACCGCGAGTTCATCCGCGACCCCGAGGTGCCGGACGGCATCGAGATCTACCGCGACCGCCCGAACGTCTGCGTCCTGCGCACGTTCTCCAAGGCGTACGGCCTCGCGGGCCTGCGCGTCGGCTTCGCGGTCGCCCACGAGCCGGTGGCCGCCGCGCTGCGCAAGACGGCGGTGCCCTTCGGCGTGAGTCAGCTCGCGCAGGACGCGGCGGTGGCGTCGCTGCGCGCCGAGGACGAGCTGATGGGCCGGGTCGGCTCGCTGGTCGGCGAGCGCACGCGCGTGGTCGAGGCGCTGCGCGGACAGGGCTGGACGGTGCCCGAGACGCAGGCGAACTTCGTGTGGCTGCGGCTCGGGGACCGTACGGCCGACTTCGCGGCGGCGTGTGAGGAGGCCGGCGTGGTCGTGCGGCCGTTCGCGGGTGAGGGGATGCGGGCCACGATCGGCGAGACCGAGGCCAACGACCTGTTCCTGCAGGCGGCGGAGGCCTTCCGCAAGGAGCTCTAGCCGCCCCGCTCCAGCCGCCCCGCTCCCCGCGCGGGTCAGTCGTCCGCCGGCTCGACGCGGACGGGGTCGCCGTCGCGCACGGTGGCCAGCAGGCGTGCGTCGCCGTCCAGATGGCCGAGGACGTTGCACGGGCTCGCGAGGCGGCACTCGTCGCCCCGTGAGATCGGTGTCGGTCCGTAGGGGAGGGCGAGGGCGTCGCCGTCCGTCCAGAAGGCGACCGTGCCGGGTGCGACGACCTGCTGGGCTCCGCCCTCGCGCGGGACGCTGACGCCCGTGTCGAAGTACACCTCCTCGCCCCAGGTGTGAGCGGTGGAGCTGAGCGGCAGGACGCCGCCCAGCGCCCGGGCGGTCGGGGTGTCCTCGAGCGTCGCGGTCAGGTGCCCGGCGGGCCAGGAGATCCGTATCTGCATGGCGCGGATTCAACAATATGTTGAAGTGGCGGGGAAGGCCTCGGGCGGGATCCCGAGGCCTTCTTCGCGTTCCCGGCGGTAATGGGGACCCCCCTTTTGGGTGCCGACAGCCTGTACGACATAATGCTTGTGAATGTGAACGCGTTCACAAGCGTGTCCCGGTTCATCCGGAGATCGGCGGAACAAAAGGGGCACAAAGCCTCCTTGGCCCGCGGTGAGTAAGGAGAAGTCGCAGTGGACCTGGCTCTGGCGCCGGAAACCCTGGCGCGATGGCAGTTCGGCATCACGACCGTCTACCACTTCCTGTTCGTCCCCCTGACGATCTCGCTCGCCGCCCTCACGGCGATCCTCGAGACGGCGTGGGTGCGGACCGGCAAGGAGCACTACCTCAGAGCGACCAAGTTCTGGGGGAAGCTGTTCCTGATCAATATCGCGATGGGTGTCGTCACCGGCATCGTCCAGGAGTTCCAGTTCGGCATGAACTGGTCCGACTACTCGCGCTTCGTCGGTGACGTCTTCGGGGCGCCGCTCGCGTTCGAGGCGCTGATCGCCTTCTTCTTCGAGTCGACCTTCATCGGTCTGTGGATCTTCGGCTGGGACAAGCTGCCGAAGAAGCTGCACTGCGCGACGATCTGGATCGTCTCCGTCGGCACCGTCCTGTCGGCGTACTTCATCATCGCCGCCAACGCCTTTATGCAGCACCCGGTCGGCTACAAGATCGTGGAGCGGGACGGCAGCAAGCGCGCGGAGCTCACCGACTTCTCGAAGGTGCTCTTCCAGGAGACGACGCTCGTCAACTTCTTCCACGTCATCTCGGCGGCCATCCTGGTCGGCGGCGCCTTCATGACCGGCATCGCCATCGTCCACCTGCGCAAGAAGCAGCACGTCCGCACCATGCGGATGTCGATGCGGCTCGGCTTGGTCGCCGCGTTCGTCGGCACACTGCTCACCGTCATCAGCGCCGACACCCTCGGCAAGGTCATGTACGAGCAGCAGCCGATGAAGATGTCGGCCGCCGAGGCGCTGTGGGAGTCCGAGAAGCCGGCGCCGTTCTCGCTCTTCGCGTACGGAGACGTCGCCAAGGGGCACAACGACGTGGCCATCCAGGTCCCCGGCGTCCTGTCCTTCCTCGCCAAGAACAACTTCGACGCCGAGATCCCCGGCATCAACGACCTCAACAAGGAGGCGAAGGAGAAGTTCGGGCCCGGCGACTACCGGCCGAACATCCCCACCGCCTACTGGTCGTACCGCTGGATGATCGGCTTCGGCGGGATCTCGATGGTGCTGTGCACCGCGGGCCTGTGGCTGACGCGGAAGAAGTTCTGGCTCGCGCCCGAGCACCGCACCGGCGCGGACGACATCCCCAAGCTGATGCTCACCAAGAACAAGGAGCTCGCGCCGAAGCTCGGCACGTGGTGGTGGCGGCTCTCGCAGTGGACGCTGATCTTCCCGCTCATCGGCACCGCCTGGGGCTGGATCTTCACGGAGACCGGGCGGCAGCCCTGGGTGGTCTACGGGGTCCTGCGCACCAAGGACGCGGTCTCCCCCGGGGTCTCGCAGGGCGAGGTGCTCACCTCGCTGATCGGGTTCACGCTGATCTACGCGATCCTCGCCGTGATCGAGGTGAAGCTGCTGCTCAAGTACGTCAGGAAGGGCCCGCCCGAGCTGACCGAGGCGGACCTCAACCCGCCCACCAAGATCGGCGGCCCCGGACCGGGCCACGGCTCCGACTCCGACGCCGACTCCGATTCCGACCGGCCGATGGCCTTCTCGTACTGAAGGAAGGAGCGACGAGGACATGGAACTTCACGACGTCTGGTTCGTACTGATCGCCGTCCTGTGGATCGGCTACTTCTTCCTGGAGGGCTTCGACTTCGGGATCGGGGTGCTGACCAAGCTGCTCGCCCGCGACCGGGTCGAGAAGCGGGTCCTCATCAACACCATCGGTCCCGTCTGGGACGGCAACGAGGTGTGGCTGCTCACGGCGGGCGGCGCGACCTTCGCCGCCTTCCCCGACTGGTACGCGACGCTCTTCTCCGGCTTCTACCTGCCGCTGCTGCTCATCCTGATCTGCTTGATCGTGCGCGGCGTCGCCTTCGAGTACCGCGCCAAGCGGCCCGAGGAGCGGTGGCAGACCAACTGGGAACACGCGATCTTCTGGACCTCGCTGATCCCGGCGGTGCTGTGGGGCGTGGCCTTCGGCAACATCGTGCGCGGCGTGAAGATCGACGCCCACAAGGAGTACGTGGGCGACTTGTGGGACCTGCTCAACCCCTACGCGATCCTGGGCGGTCTGGTCACTCTGACGCTGTTCACCTTCCACGGTGCGGTGTTCGCCTCGCTCAAGACGGTGGGCGACATCCGGGTGCGGGCGCGGAAGATGGCGCTCGGGCTCGGCCTGGTGGCCGCTGTCCTGGCGCTCGGGTTCCTGATCTGGACCCAGGCCGACAAGGGTGACGGCAAGAGCCTGGCCGCGATGGCCGTGGCGGTGGTCGCGCTCCTCGGTGCCATCGCCGCCATCAGGATCGGGCGCGAGGGCTGGTCGTTCGCGCTGTCGGGGATCACGATCGCGGCCGCCTTCGCGATGCTCTTCCTGACGCTCTTCCCGAACGTCATGCCGTCGTCGCTGAACGAGGAGTGGAGCCTCACGGTCACCAACGCCTCGTCGAGCCCGTACACCCTGAAGATCATGACGTGGTGCGCGGGCGTCGCGACGCCGGTCGTGCTGCTCTACCAGTCGTGGACGTACTGGGTGTTCCGCAAGCGGATCGGTACGCAGCACATCGCGGATGCCGCGCACTGAGCCCGTGTCGTCCGCCGTGCACTGAGTCCGTGTCGTCCGCCGTGCACTGAGCCCGTCGTCACCTGCCGGTCCCCTGTCATTCGGAGGGTGTGTTTCACGTGAAACCGATCGACCCGCGCCTGCTTCGGTATGCCCGCGCCACTCGCTTCTTCCTCGTCGCAGTGGTGGTTCTGGGGCTGATCGGGGCCGGCCTGGTCATCGGTCAGGCGATGCTCATCGCCGAGATCGTGGTGGGCGCCTTCCAGAAGGACCTCTCCGCGGGCGACCTGGGCACCCCGCTGGTGCTGCTCGCCGTCGTCGCGGCCGGTCGTGGCCTTGTCGCCTGGCTGACCGAACTCGCCGCGCACCGGGCGAGCGCGGCGGTCAAGTCGGAGCTGCGGGGGCGGCTGTTGGAGCGGGCGGGCGCACTCGGGCCCGGGTGGCTCGGAGGGCAGCGCACGGGGTCGCTGATCTCCCTCGCCACGCGCGGTGTCGACGCGCTCGACGACTACTTCTCGCGCTACCTGCCGCAGTTGGGCCTTGCGGTCGTGGTGCCCGTGGCGGTGCTCGCCCGCATCGTGACCGAGGACTGGGTGTCGGCGGTGATCATCGTCGTGACCCTGCCGCTCATCCCGGTCTTCATGATCCTGATCGGCTGGGCCACGCAGAACCGCATGGACCGCCAGTGGCGGCTCCTCTCGCGGCTCTCGGGCCACTTCCTCGACGTGGTGGCGGGTCTCCCCACCCTGAAGGTGTTCGGCCGCGCCAAGGCGCAGGCCGAGTCGATCCGCAAGATCACCGGCGAGTACCGGCAGGCGACGATGCGGACGCTGCGCATCGCCTTCCTGTCGTCGTTCGCCCTGGAACTGCTCGCGACGATCTCGGTCGCGCTGGTCGCGGTCACCATCGGCATGCGGCTGGTGCACGGTGAGATGGAGCTGTACGACGGGCTCGTCGTCCTCGTCCTCGCCCCCGAGGCCTACCTGCCGCTGCGCCAGGTCGGGGCGCAGTACCACGCGGCGGCGGAGGGGCTCTCGGCCGCCGAGGAGATCTTCGAGGTCCTGGAGACCCCGGTGCCGGCCGCCGGGACCGGGGCGGCGCCCTCGGGCGTGCTGAGCGTGGAAGGCGTGACGGTCCGGTATCCGGGGCGGACGTCGGACGCGGTCTCCAGGGCCGCCTTCGAGGTGGCACCCGGGGAGACCGTGGCGCTCGTGGGCCCCAGCGGGGCGGGCAAGTCGACCCTGCTGAACGTGGTGCTCGGGTTCGTCGGGCCCACCGAGGGGCGGGTGTGCGTCGGGGGCGTCGACCTGGCCGACGTCTCGCCCGAGCGGTGGCGGGAGCGGATCGCGTGGGTGCCGCAGCGGCCGCATCTGTTCGCCGGGACCGTCGCGGAGAACGTACGCCTCGCGCGGCCGGACGCGGACGACGCCCAGCTGCGGGACGCCCTGCGGGAGGCGGGCGCCCTGGAGTTCGTGGACGCGCTGCCCGCCGGGACCGGCACCGCCCTCGGCGAGGACGGAGCCGGACTCTCCGCCGGGCAGCGGCAACGGCTGGCCCTGGCGCGGGCGTTCCTCGCCGACCGGCCCGTGGTGCTCCTCGACGAGCCGACGGCGGCGCTCGACGGCGGCACCGAGGCGGAGGTGGTCGAGGCGGTCCGCAGGCTGGTGGTGGGGCGGACCGTCCTGCTGGTCGTGCACCGGCCCGCGCTGCTGGCCGTGGCCGACAGGGTGGTGCGGATCGGTGCGTCGGTGGACAGCGCCGGGCCGCGGGGCGGGCCCCGCTCCGCGCTGGGAAGTGCTGCCTGCGTCAGCGAGGGCAGCGGTACCGCCGCGGAGGGCTCCCCTTCGAAGACTCCGGAGCGGCCGAACTCTCTGGAGCCTGCGCGGCGGGGCCTGTTGGGGCGGGTCCGGGCGGCCGCGCGGGCCCGGCGCGGGCAGTTGGCGCTCGCGCTGCTGCTCGGCGCCCTCGCGCTCGGGAGCGCCGTGGGACTCATGGCCACCTCCGGGTGGCTGATCTCGCGGGCCTCGGAGCAGCCGCCGGTGATGTACCTGATGATCGCCGTCACGGCGACCCGTGCCTTCGGCATCGGCCGTGCCGTCTTCCGGTACGCGGAGCGCCTCGTCTCGCACGACGCCGTGCTGCGGATGCTCGCCGACACCCGGGTCGCCGTCTACCGGCGCCTGGAGCGGCTCGCCCCCGCGGGCCTGCGCGGGGCCCGGCGCGGCGACCTCCTCTCCCGCCTGGTCGCCGACGTCGACGCCCTGCAGGACTACTGGCTGCGCTGGCTGCTCCCGGCGTCCGCCGCGGCCCTCGTGAGCGCGGGCGCCGTCGGCTTCACCGCCTGGCTGCTGCCCGAGGCGGGCGCCGTGCTCGCCGTGGGGCTGCTCGCCGCGGGCGCGGGCGTCCCGCTGGTGAGCGGTGCCGTGGCCCGGCGCACGGAGCGGAAGCTGGCCCCCGCGCGCGGGGCGCTCGCCACCCGCGTCGCCGACCTGCTCACCGGGACCGCCGAACTGACCGTCGCCGGTGCGCTCAAGCGTCGTACGGCCAAGGCGGCGGAGGCCGATGCCGAGCTCACCCGGATCGCCTCCAGGAGTGCCACCGCCACCGCGCTCGGCGACGGTCTCGGGGCGCTCGTCACCGGGCTCACCGTGGCCGCGGCCTCGCTCGTCGGCGTACAGGCGGTCCACGACGGGCGGCTCGGCGGCGTGGCCCTGGGCGCGGTCGTCCTCACGCCGCTGGCGGCCTTCGAAGCGGTGATGGGCCTGCCGCTCGCCGTGCAGTACCGCCAACGGGTCAGGAAGAGCGCCGAGCGGGTCTACGAGGTCCTCGACGCGCCCGTACCCGTTCCCGAGCCCGCCGTGCCCGCACAGGCGCCGCAGACGCCCTTCCCGCTCCGCGTCGAGGGGCTGCACGCGCGGTACGAAGGGCAGGAGCGGGACGCGCTCGCCGGCGTCGGTCTCACGCTGGAGCGCGGGCGGCGGATCGCCGTGGTCGGCCCGTCCGGGTCCGGCAAGACGACGCTCGCGCAGGTGCTGCTGCGATTCCTCGGGGCGACCCGGGGGACGTACACGCTCGGGGGCACCGACGCGGCCGCGCTGGACGGCGACACCGTGCGCCGCACGGTCGGGCTGTGCGCCCAGGACGCCCACATCTTCGACAGCTCGGTGCGCGAGAACCTGCTGCTCGCCAAGAAGGGCGCCACGGAGGAGGAGCTGCGCGACGCCCTGGAGCGGGCGCGGCTCGACGGCTGGGCCCATGCGCTGCCCGACGGGCTCGACACGCTCGTCGGCGAGCACGGGGCACGGCTCTCCGGAGGGCAGCGGCAGCGCCTCGCGCTGGCCCGCGCGCTCCTCGCGGACTTCCCCGTCCTCGTCCTCGACGAGCCCGCCGAGCACCTCGACCTGCCGACCGCCGACGCCCTCACCGCCGACCTGCTGGCCGCGACCGAGGGCCGCACGACCCTGCTCATCACCCACCGGCTCGCCGGGCTCGACGCCGTGGACGAGGTGATCGTCCTGGCCGCCGGGCGGGTGGCGCAGCGCGGCACGTACGCGGAGCTCGCGGCGGAGGAGGGACCGCTGCGGCGGATGCTCGAGGTGGAGCGGGCGGCGGATCTGCTGGTGGCGGGACGAGGGAGCGGAGGGATCGATGAGCGGTGATCCGGGGCCCCGGCCCGAGCCGGGGCAAGGACGCCGAGCCGGGGCAAGGACCCCGAGTCGGGGCGAGGACAAGGGCCGGGCAGATCGGCAACGGCTTCGACTTTCCCCTGCAAATAGGACTTACTAGGCTCAAAGGCATGTCAGCTCCCTCGGCCTCCGCCGACCCCCCGCCTTCCGACGGCACAGCGAACTCGGTCGAGGCGGCGGCGCGGGCGACCCGCAGCCTCCAGGGGCTCTCGCCCGAGCTGACCTCGCGGGTGCCACAACTGCTCGAAGCCATGCGGTCGGTCGGTACCGGGCTCGAACTGCACACCACCCTGGACCGCATCTGCGAGACGGCCGCCGAGCTGGCGGATGCCCACTACGCCGCGATCGGCGTCGTCGCCGAGGACGGCGCGGGGCTCTCCGATTTCGTCTACCACGGCATCGACGCGGAGACCGCCGAGCGGATCGGGCACCTGCCCGACGGCCACAAAGGTCTCCTCGGCGCCCTCATCCACCAGCCGCGGACGCTGCGCCTCAGCGATCTCGCCGCCGACCCGCGCTCCTGCGGATTCCCGCCCAACCACCCCCCGATGCGGACCTTCCTCGGCGTCCCCATCCGCGTCCAGGGCGAGATCTTCGGCAACCTCTATCTGACGGAGAAACGGGACGGGGCGGAATTCAACGACTACGACGTGCACATGGTGCGCGTCCTCGCCACGGAGGCGGGCATCGCCATCGGAAACGCTCGCCTCTACGAAGCCGCCAAACAGCGTGAGCGCTGGATCGACGGCTCCGTGGCGGTCACCACGGCGCTGCTGTCCGGCAGCGACGCGGAGGACGCGCTCGCGGTCGTCGCCGAGCAGGCGAGGCACCTCGCGGACTCGACCGCGGGCATCGTGCTGCTGCCCGACGAGGAAGGCGGCATGGAGGTCGTCGCGGTCTCCTCGGAGGAGCCCACCGGAGCCCTCGGCGTGATCGTCCCTCCGGAGAGCCGCATCGTGGCCGACCTCCTCGAAGGCCACTCCGTGTTCATCGACGACATGGCCACCGACCCGCGCGTCATGACCGACATCGCCCGCGCCTTCGGCCCCGTCATGATGCTGCCGCTGCAGAGCGACGGCCGCGTCCTCGGCACGCTCGTGACGCCACGCGCGCGTGGCGGGCGCCCGTTCAGCGAGGCGGAGCGGACGCTCGCCACCCAGTTCGCCTCGCAGGCGGCGCTCGCGCTGATGATGGCCGAGGCACAGCGGGACCGGGAACGGCTCGCGGTCTACGAGGACCGCGACCGGATCGCCAGGGACCTGCACGACCTCGTCATCCAGCGCCTCTTCGCCACCGGGATGATGCTGGAGAGCGCACAGCGCCGGTCGGTCGTGCCGGAGGTGCAGGTCGGCGTCGGCAGGGCCGTCGACGAACTGGACGTGACGATCCAGGAGATCCGGACGGCGATCTTCGCGCTGCAGCAGGGCCCGGCCGAGGCACCTTCGGGGCTGCGCACCCGCGTCCTGCGCGAGATCAACATGGCCGCCGTCCCGCTGGGCTTCAAGCCCTCGCACCACTTCGTGGGGCCCGTCGACACGGTCGTCGGCGAGCTCACCGGCAAGAACCTCATCGCGGCGCTGCGAGAGGCGCTCTCCAACGCGTTCCGGCACGCGCAGGCCGCCCGGATCGACGTCGTGGTCGACTCGACCGTGGTCCTCCCGGACGGGCAGCACGGGGTACGGCTGACCGTCGCCGACGACGGCGTGGGCATCGCGGAGGGCGGCCGGCGCAGCGGCTTGAAGAACCTCAAGAGGCGGGCCGAGTCGCTGGGCGGCGACAGCTGGTACGGGCCCGGGACCGGCGAGGACGGCGGGGGCACGACGGTGGTGTGGGAGGCGCCGTACTGAGTAGGGCGGCCGACGTAGGGTGACCGGGGTTTCACGGGCGGGGCGAGGGACCCTGTTCGGCGGTATCCGGGTAGGCCGTACGGGGCACCGTGGCCCCCGCGTGCACGAGTGGCACAGGGACCGCACCGACGCGGCGGGCAACGATCCGTGACATGGTCCTCAGCCGCCGCCGTCCGCACCCGTTCGTCAGTGTGCCCGTGCTGCTGTGCGCGCTGCTCTGGACCACGCCTCCCACCCCCGCGCCCGCCTTCGAGGGGCCGGGCACGAGCGCCGACGTGGCACGGCTCTACAAAGAGGCCTCCACGGCAACCGCACGCTACGAAGAGGTGCATCGGGCAGCCCGCATCCAGAAGGTGAAGGTCCGGAAACTGGACCGGCTCCTCGCCCGGGAGCGGCACGAGGCGAAGGCGCTCCACGGTGACCTCGGCCGCCTGGCCAGAGCCCAGTACCGCACCGGCGGCGGCCTGCCCTACACCGCGCAGCTGCTCCTCGCGGACAGCCCCGACGCCCTGGTACGCGGGGAGCATGCGTTCCGGCAGGCGGACCTCGCCGTCAACAGCGTCGTCGCCAAGACCCGGCGGGCGGCGGCAGACCTGGCCGTCGCCAAGCGCAAGGCGACCCGCGCCAAGCGCTCCCTGGACCAGCGCACCGTGCGCTTGGCCAAGCTCAAGCGCGACATCAGGCGGAAGCTGGAGACGGCGCGGTGGACCCTGCAGGGCGAGGCCGACCGGTCGGTCGCCGCGGGGAAGTGCCGCGGCGCGGTCCGGCTCGACCAGCCGAGCAGACCCGCCACGCGCGCGTGGGTGGCGCCCGTGGCGTCGTACGAACTCTCGGCGGGCTTCGACCGCGCCGGTGCGCACTGGGCGCACCGGCACACCGGGCAGGACTTCGCGGTCGGCATCGGGGCGCCCGTGCGGTCGGTCGGTGCGGGCCGGGTCGTGAGCGTGTCGTGCGGCGGGGGTTTCGGGATCGAGGTCGTGGTGCGGCACAAGGGCGGGCACTTCACGCAGTACGCGCACCTCGCGGCCGTCACCGTCGACCAGGGGGACCGGGTGCGTACCGGCCAGTGGGTCGGGCAGGCCGGCACGAGCGGCAATTCAACCGGTCCGCACCTGCACTTCGAGGCGCGGCGCACGCCGCGTCATGGGTCGGCTGTAGACCCGGTGAAGTGGCTGGCCAAGCGGGGAGTCAGGCTCTGAACCGCACGCGGGCGCCCCTTAAATACCCTCTCCGTACCTGTTAAGTGCCCTCTCCGTACCTGTTAAGTGTCTTCCCCGTACCCGTTAAGTGCCCTCTACGTAGAGGGGCTTCAGCCGCCGGACTGGCGGCGCTCCTCGAGGATCCGCTCGATCACGACCGCGACGCCGTCGTCGTTGTTGGCGATGGTGCGCTCGGAGGCCGCGGCGACGACGTCGGGGTGGGCGTTGCCCATCGCGTACGACGTGCCCGCCCAGGCGAGCATCTCGATGTCGTTGGGCATGTCCCCGAAGGCGACGACTTCTTGCGGGGTGATGCCGCGCTCGGCGCAGCACAGCTCCAGGGTGCTTGCCTTGGAGACGCCGGGTCCGCTGATCTCCAGGAGGGCGCTGGGACTGGAACGGGTGACCGTGGCCCGGTCGCCGATGGCCGCCCGGGCGAGCACCAGGAACTCGTCGGGGGCAAGGCCGGGGTGGAAGGCGAGCACCTTCAGGACGGGCTGGTCGGCGGCGGCGGAGTCCGCCGGGTGCTCGGCGAGCAGCTTCTCGGCGGGCGCGACGCTTTCGCCCGGTTCCATGTGCAGCGGCGGGTACGTCTCCTCGTGGTGCAGTCCGCCGGTCCGCTCGATCGCGAACGACGTGCCCGGCGCGGCGGCGCGCAGTCTGCGCACGACGTCGAGGGCGCACTCCCGCTCCAGCTCGCGGGTCTTGACGAAGCTGTGGGTGCCGGGGCCGCCGTGCAGGTCGACCACCGCGGCGCCGTTGCCGCAGATGGCGAGGCCGTGGCCGTGGACGTGGGCGCTGACGACGTCCATCCAGCGGGCCGGGCGGCCGGTCACGAAGAAGACCTCGATACCGGCCTCCTCGGCGGCCGCGAGCGCCGCGACGGTGCGGCCCGAGACCGTCTTGTCGTCGCGCAGCAGCGTGCCGTCGAGGTCCGTCGCGATCAGCCGGGGTCGGGGCCGGGGCCCTGGTCGCGGCCCGGCCGGGGCGCCGACTGCCGAAGCGGTGGCTGCCGGGGCGGTGGGGGCCGGGCGCTGGGGCCCTGGGGTAGCTGAGGTCACACCGTCGATTGTCCCGCACCTGTGTGCACGGGCGTGCGCTGGGGCGCACATCTGAGTGCCCCGCGGTCCCCCGAGTGCCCCGCAGTCCCCCAGTCCCCCGGGTGCCCCGCGGTCCCTCGGCCGGATCGGCGGATCGGCCGCATGCGGGTGCGCCGTAAGCTCTGTGACATGAGTCTGCGCCTGAGCACCGTGATTCTTCCCGTACGTCGCTGGCACGAGGGCGCCCGCGACCAGTGGCTGCGGGCCGAGGAGCTCGGCTTCCACGCGGCCTACACGTACGACCACCTGGCCTGGCGCACCTTCCGCGACGGTCCGTGGTTCGGTGCTCTGCCCACGCTGACCGCCGCCGCGGCGGCCACCGAGCGGCTGCGCCTCGGGACGCTCGTCACGTCGCCCAACTTCCGCCATCCGGTGACGCTCGCCAAGGAACTCATCTCGCTCGACGACATCTCCGGTGGCCGGATCACGCTCGGCATCGGCGCCGGCGGCAACGGCTTCGACGCCACGACGCTGCTGAAGAGCGGCGAGGAGCCCTGGACCCCGCGCGAGCGCGCCGACCGGTTCGCGGAGTTCGTTCCGCTGCTCGACCGGCTGCTGACCGAGGACTCGGTGACGTACGAAGGGGACTTCTACTCGGCGACCGAGGCCCGCAACATCCCCGGGTGCGTGCAGCGGCCGCGGCTGCCCTTCGCCGTCGCGGCCACCGGCCCGCGCGGTCTGAAGCTCGCGGCCCGGCACGGGCAGGCGTGGGTGACCACGGGGGACCCGAAGCTGTTCGAGGCGGGCACGCCGGAGCAGTCCCGCGAGGCGCTCGCGGGGCAGATCGAGAGGCTCGGGAAGGCGTGCGCGGAGCTCGGCCGGGACACGGCCGAGCTGGAGAAGGTCCTGCTGACCGGCTTCACGCCGGACCGCAGCCGTCCGCTGCAGTCCGTCGACGCCTTCGTGGACTTCGCGGGCCGCCATCAGGAGCTGGGCTTCACGGAGATCGTCGTCCACTGGCCGATCCCCGACTCCGGCTTCGCCGCGGACGAGTCGGTGTTCGAGAAGATCGCGACGGAGGCAGTCCGCCAGCTGAGCTGAGCCCTGCGAGGGCCCTGGGCCGCCGTCGGCACCACCGGCGTGCCCGCTCGGTTCAGCGCGGTCCCGGAATCCCCGGAATCCCCGGAATCCCCGGAATCCCCGGAATCCCCGGAATCCCCGGAATCAGTGCGGCCCCGGAAAGCGCAGGCAGTCGGACGGGACGGCGGCCGTGAGCCAGACGCCGTTGGCGCTGACCTGGAACACATGGCCGTCACGGTGCATCCTGCCCGCGTCGACGGACAGGACGACGGGCCGGCCGCGGCGGGCGCCGACGCGCGTCGCGGTCTCGCGGTCGGCCGAGAGGTGCACGGCGTGCCGGTTCATGGGGCGCAGCCCTTCGGCACGGATCGCGGCCAGGTGGGCGGCGACGGTGCCGTGGTAGAGGTACGCGGGCGGCGTCGCCGGCGGCAGCGCGAGGTCGACGTCCACGGAGTGGCCCTGACTGGCGCGGATCCTGCCGTTCTCGACGGCGAATCGCCGCTTGTCGTTGACGGCCACCACGTGGTCGAGCTCGGCCCGCGTGATGGGGAAGCGGTGGGCGGCGGCCGCGGCGAGGAGCACGTCGATCTCCACCCAGCCGTTCGCGTCGAGGTCGACGCCGATCCGGTCGGGGCGGTGGCGCAGGTGTCTGGACAGGTACTTGGCCACCTTCACGGTGCGCTGCTCCGACCCCGCGGTGGGTCTTTCGTTCATGCCTTCAGCGTCGCGGTGATCCGTTTTCCGCGCACTCGATTTTCGTCCACCGACTTTTCATCCACGTATTTCGGTCCGAAGGTTTGATCCACAGCCAAGTCGAGTTATCCACAGGGTAGTTGATAATTCTGTGGACAAGTCCCAGGCGATCTAGGGTATTTGGCCAACTTACCGCGTATCGCGGTGACTTGCGGCCAATGCGTCCAATGTCCTTGTCTGTACCTCCCGTTCGGCGGCCGCCGCGATGAACTCCGCGGCGTTCTCCTCGCCAACCAAGGCCTGTACGGCGCGCATCGTGGACATCGGCAGCGCGACACTCTGCGGCTCATCCGGCAGGTGGGCGGGCTGCCCCGGCTCCAAGTGCCGACGGAGGTGACGCGTGGCGAACAGGCGCATCGCGCGAGCCAGTTCGGCATCCACCGACTGCTGGGCGAGCGGCCGGAGCCTGCGTACCAGCGAGGCCGCTTCCGCCGCGTCCGACTCGGTCGGCGGGTGGTGTCCGAGATAGCGCGCGAACACATGCTCGGTCGTGAACTCAAGGAAGCGGGACGCTATGTGCTCGACCTGCCCCCTCAACTCCCGCAGATGGCCCGAGATCGCCGACAGCGGAACACCCGCCGCATGCAACTCCACGGCCACCGACAGCTCTTGAGGGCTCGGCACCAGGAACTCGTCCTCGCGCCCCGGCATCGGTTCGAGCACGCCGAGAGCGAGCGCGTCGGCCACCGCCGCCTCGTCGGGCGTACCGCCGAAGGCCGCGACGAGCTCGGCGCGGGTGATCCGGTCGGCCTTCTCGTCCGTCCACGGCCCGTCGACCTCCGCGGCCAGGCCGAGCACCCCGCCCAGCCCCCGGCCCGCGTCCCAGGCCTCCAGGAGCTCCTTGATGGAGGCCAGGGTGTACCCGCGGTCCAGCAGGTCCGCGATCTGCCGCAGCCGGGCCAGATGCGCGTCCCCGTACACATTGGACCGGCCGCGCCGCTCCGGGCGGGGGAGCAGCCCGCGGTCCTGGTAGGCGCGGATCGTACGGACCGTCGCGCCGCTGTGGTGCGCCAGATCCTCGATGCGGTACTCCGAGCGGTACTCCGCCCGCTGCTCTGTGGGCTCCGTGTACGCCACGCTCCCCGCCCTTCGTTGTGCCTCGTGCCGGACCCTAGGCGGTGGCCGCCCGGCCGATCGCGCCCGCCGCGGCCCGCGCCGCGGGCGACTGCGCCAGATATGCCACAGCCTTGCGCAACGAGCCTTCCTGCGAGGGATGGTACGACCGCCGCAGGTAGCGCGGTATCGCCGTACCGATCTCGCGCCAGGTGGGCAGCAGGCCCTTGCCGACCGCCCGGTTGTGCTCCGCCAGTGAGTACCGCAGGCGGCCCGCGAGCTGGGGGTCGTGGCGGATCAGATAGGCCGTGCCCCACATCCACAGGTACAGCATCACGGGCGCCGTGACCGTCATGCCCGCGATCCTGCGGGCGTACCGGGGCAGGCCGCGGCCGCCGCAGTGCTGGTACATGTCGAAGGCGACCGCGCGGTGCTCCACCTCCTCCGCGCCGTGCCAGCGCAGCAGGTCGAGCATGACCTCGTCGGCCCCGGCGCGGTCAAGGCCCTCGGCGCGCAGGACCCAGTCGCCCAGGACCGCCGTGAACTGCTCGATCGCGGCGACGATCGCCAGCCGGAACCGCAGCCACTCCTGCGTCGGCACCGGCGCGCCCAGCGGCGGCTTCTCACCGAGGAGCTTCTCGAAGAGGAAGTCGACGTACCTGGTGAAGGCGGCGGTGTCGAGGCGCTGCGCCGCCAGGTGGTCGAGCACGTGCGCGTGCTGCACGCTGTGCGTGGCCTCCTGGCCCATGAAGCCCTTGACGTCCTTGCGCAGCACCGGATCGGTGATCAGCGGCAGGCCCTCCTTGAAGACCTTCACGAACCACCGCTCCCCCGCGGGGAGCAGCAGGTGCAGGACGTTGATGACGTGGGTGGCGGTCGGCTCCTCCGGTATCCAGTGCAGCGGTGTCCCGTCCCAGTCGAACGAGACCCGGCGCGGAACGATCGCGTAGTGCTCCTCGGTCCGTGTCAGCGGATCCCTTTCCTTGCTCACAGCGGCGGCTCCAATCGGGCGATCGCACGCAGGGCCTTCGGGCTGAAGCGGGACAGGAGGCGGGCGCCGCGGGCCTCGGGGGTGACCGGGACCACCGCCTGGTTCTTGACGACGGCGGTCAGGATCGCGTCGGCGACCTTCTCCGGCGGGTAGTTGCGCATGCCGTACAGCCGGGCGGACTTCTTCTGGCGGCGCTTCTCCTCGTCGGCCTCGACACCGACGAAGCGGGACGTCGCCGTGATGTTCGTGTTCACGATGCCCGGGCAGATCGCGGAGACGCCGATGCCCTGGCCCGCGAGCTCCGCGCGCAGGCACTCGCTGAGCATCAGGACGGCCGCCTTGGAGGTGCTGTAGGCGGGCAGGGTCCGGGAGGGCTGGTACGCCGCCGCGGAGGCGGTGTTGACGATGTGGCCGCCCTGGCCGCGCTCGGCCATCTGCTTGCCGAAGAGCCGGCAGCCGTGGATCACGCCCCACAGGTTGACGTCGAGGACCTTCTTCCAGTCCTCGCTGCTGGTGTCGAGGAAGGAGCCCGCGAGGCCGATCCCCGCGTTGTTCACCAGGACGTCCACCACGCCGTACTCCGTGGCGACCCGTTCGGCGAGCTTCTCCATGGCCTGCTCGTCGGTGACGTCGACCGTCTCCCCCCAGGCGGCGGGCGCGCCTATCAGACGGGACATCTCCGCCGTACGGGCCGCGCTCTCGGCGTCCCGGTCGACGGCCACCACGCGCGCGCCCGCCTCGGCGAACGCGAAGGCGGTGGCCCGCCCGATGCCGCTTCCCGCGCCGGTGACCAGCACGAGCTGACCGCCGAACCGGTCGGCGTGCTTGCCGGTCGCACCGCTGTCGCTGACGGGCATGCCATCCTCGTTCGTCGTGACGAATTCGCTGATCCAGGCCGCCAGTTGGTCGGGCCGGGTGCGCGGCACCCAGTGCTTGGCCGGCAGGGTGCGGCGGATCAGCTGCGGGGCCCACAGCTCCAGCTCGTCGTAGAGCCGCTCGGACAGGAAGATGTCCCCGGAGGGCGTGATGAGCTGCACGGGCGCGTGGGCATACGCGTCGGTGCGCGGCCTGCGCAGCCTCGCGCGGACGTTGTCGCGGTAGAGCCAGGCGCCGTGCGCGGCGTCCTGGGGCAGCGACGGCGTCGGATAGTCGCCGGCCGGGACCTTCTCCAGGCGCTGGAGGATCTTCGGCCACTGCTTGCCGAGCGGACCGCGCCAGGCGAGCTCGGGGAGCACGGGGGTGTGCAGCATGTACACGTACCAGGACTTGGCGCCCTGGCCGAGCAGTTGGCCCACCTTGCGGGGTGTGGGCCGGGACATGCGCTGCTTGATCCAGTGGCCGAAGTGGTCGAGCGAAGGGCCCGACATCGAGGTGAAGGACGCGATGCGGCCCTCCGTGCGCTTGACGGTGACGAACTCCCAGGACTGCACCGAGCCCCAGTCGTGCCCGACCACGTGCACCGGCCTGTCCGGGCTGACCGCGTCGACGACCGCCATGAAGTCGTCGGTGAGCTTCTCCAGGGTGAAGCCGCCGCGCAACGGCTGCGGGGCGGTCGACCTGCCGTGCCCGCGGACGTCGTACAGCACGACGTGGAAGCGGTCGGCGAGGCGTCCGGCGACCTCGCTCCACACCTCCTTGGAGTCCGGATAGCCGTGCACCAGCAGGACCGTGGGCCTCGCGGGGTCGCCCAGCTCGGCGACGCACAGCTCCACCCCGCCCGTGCGCACCCAGCGCTCGCGCGCACCTTTAAGGCCTCCGCCGGTGCTCTTGCCGATGTCTCCGGTCGTCATGCGGCGGCCCTCTCCTCAGCCCAGCGCCGCACATGCGGCAGATCGTCGTCCAGCCAGAACGCGCTCTCCTCGGGGTCCTTGGAGTCGGTGACGACCAGGATCTCCTCGAACTTCGCGCCCGTACCCCTGAATCCGAGGTGCGGCTCGACCGCCCAGAGCCCCTTCTGGGGCGGGTGGTCGGAGAACTTGTACGGGGACCACAGCGGGGACCAGCCCTCGCGGTGGCCGTGGATCGCGTCGCTCGCAAGGCCCTTCAGCGACTGCGTGCCGAACCCGAAGACGTGCGGGGCCAGCCGGCGCTCCTTGACCCGGTCGACCTTGTGCGCGATGACGCCGAACGGATAGGCGCGATGGCGGTTGGCATAGCCCTGGCGGACCATGAGCCGCTCGACGTCCTCATAGATCTCCCGGAGCGGGCGGCGCTCGCGCACCTCGCGCAGGAGCAGCTCGCGGTGCGCCTCCAGGTCGGCGAGGAGCTTGTCGTGCACGGGGTTCAGACCCAGGCAGCCGGAATAGCCGATGTCGGCGGTGAAGCCCTTGTACACCGGGGCCATGTCGAGGATGAACGGCATCCCCGGCTCCAGCTTGCGGTTGGTCGGGAAGAACTGCAGGGGGATCCGGAAGTTCACGAACGCCGTGCGGTCCCCGAACCAGGCGAAGGGAAGGTGGAACCAGTCCCGCACACCCCGCTCGCGCAGCCACTCGCGCTGCATCCGCGCCGCCTCGCGCTCCGTCACCCCCGGCTTGAGCTGGGCCGCGACCGCCTCCGCGCATTCGTACGCGAGGGTCTGCACTTCTCTGAACCCCCGCAGTTCCGCGGAGAGCTCGCCTGCCACTGCTGAGGTCATGCCACCGTCCGTCCCGAGTCCGGTCATCCCGTGTCCGGTCCATCGCCGTACGCGGTCGTAACTTGACACTGATGAATGTGACAATGCCCGGCGGCTACGTCAAGGGTTCTGCCCAACCTGCGGGACACGTCCGGAAGAACCCCCAGGGGCCGACGTCCGGACGACCCTTACGGGCCCGTAATACTCCAGAGTGAGGTCAGGGCAGGCCCATGGACTGACGACCCGTGTGGTCCGCGCCACTAGCGTCGAAGCGTGACTGTGATCGCGACCGAAAGCCTGAGCAAGCGGTTCCCGAGGGTGACCGCGCTTGACCGGCTCTCCATGGATATCGGGCCCGGTGTGACCGGACTCGTCGGAGCCAACGGAGCCGGCAAGTCCACTCTGATCAAGATCCTGCTGGGTCTGTCCCCCGCCACGGAGGGCCGCGCCGCCGTGCTCGGCCTCGACGTCGCCGCGAGCGGCGGCGAGATCCGCGAACGCGTGGGGTACATGCCCGAGCACGACTGCCTGCCGCCCGACGTCTCGGCCACCGAGTTCGTCGTCCACATGGCGCGCATGTCCGGACTCCCACCTGCCGCGGCCCGCGAGCGCACCGCGGACACCCTGCGCCACGTCGGGCTCTACGAAGAGCGGTACCGCCCCATCGGCGGCTACTCGACCGGCATGAAGCAGCGCGTGAAGCTGGCGCAGGCCCTCGTCCACGACCCCCAACTGGTCCTCCTCGACGAGCCGACGAACGGTCTCGACCCGGCCGGCCGCGACGAGATGCTCGGCCTGATCCGCCGCGTCCACACCGACTTCGGCATCTCGGTCCTGGTCACCTCGCACCTCCTCGGCGAGCTGGAGCGCACCTGCGACCACGTCGTCGTGATCGACGGCGGCAAGCTCCTGCGGTCCAGCTCCACCACCGACTTCACCCAGACCACCACGACGCTCGCCGTCGAGGTCACCGACACCGACGAGCACCCCGACGGCACCCGCGCCCTGCGCGACGCGCTGGGGGACCGCGGCATCGGTACCGAGACCGGCGGCGAACTGCCCGGCGCGGGCCACACGATCCTGCTCTCCGCCGACGGCGAGGAGACGTACGACATCGTGCGCGACCTCGTCGCCGACCTCGGCCTCGGCCTGATCCGGATGGAACAGCGCAGGCACCACATCGCGGAGGTCTTCAAGGACCACGACGACGCGCGTCAGGAGCCCGCCCCGGAGCGCGCCGCGGCCACCGCCCCGGCAGCAACAGCCGCCGCACAGCAGACAGGAGGCCGGCGCGATGAGCACTGAGTCCACCCGGGCCCCTGAGCCCACCGGAACGATCGGTTCCACCCAGATCCACAACATCGGGTACCGCAACTACGAAGGACCGCGCCTCGGCCGTGCCTACGCACGCCGCTCGCTCTTCTCCCAGAGCCTGCGCGGCGCGTACGGACTCGGGCGCTCCGCCAAGTCCAAGGTCCTGCCCATGATCCTTTTCGCGGTCATGTGCCTGCCCGCGGCGATCATGGTGGCGGTCGCCGTCGCCACGAAGGCCGACGATCTGCCCGTCGACTACACCCGCTACGCGATCGTGCTCCAGGCCGTCATCAGCCTCTTCCTGGCGGCCCAGGCCCCGCAGACCGTCTCGCGCGACCTGCGCTTCAAAACGGTGCCCCTGTACTTCTCACGTCCCATCGAGCGCGGCGACTACGTCCTCGCGAAGTTCGCCGCGATGTCCTGCGCCCTCTTCGTCCTCACCGCCGCGCCGCTCCTCGTGCTCTACGTGGGCGCGCTGCTCGCCAAACTCGACTTCGCCGACCAGGCCGCGGGGTTCGCCCAAGGCCTGGTCTCCGTAGCGGTGCTCTCCCTGCTCTTCTCCGGCATCGCGCTCGTCATCTCTGCGATCACGCCCCGCCGCGGCTTCGGCATCGCCGCCGTCATCGCCGTCCTGACCATCACCTACGGAGCGGTGTCCACGGTCCAGACGATCGCCTCCGAACAGGGCAGCAACGGAGCCATCGCCTGGCTGGGCCTCTTCTCGCCGATCACGCTCGTCGACGGTGTGCAGAGCGCCTTCCTCGGCGCGACCTCCGCCTTCCCCGGAGCGGAAGGCCCCTCGTCCGGCGTGGGCGTCGTCTACGTAGTAGTCGTTCTCGGCCTCATCGCGGGCTGCTACGGCGCACTGATGCGCCGCTACCGGAAGGTCGGCCTCTAATGACCACCATCAGCATCGACCACACGTCGCGCTGGTTCGGCAACGTGGTGGCGGTCAACGACATCACCATGAACATCGGCCCGGGAGTCACGGGGCTCCTCGGCCCGAACGGCGCCGGCAAATCGACCCTCATCAACATGATGGGCGGCTTCCTCGCCCCCTCCACGGGCAGCGTCACCCTCGACGGGAAGCCGATCTGGCGCAACGAAGCGAGCTATCGCGACATCGGCATCGTCCCCGAGCGCGAGGGGATGTACGACTTCCTCACGGGCCGCGAATTCGTCGTCGCCAACGCCGAGTTGCACGGCCTGGACGAGCGCGCCGCCAAGAAGGCGCTCGCCACGGTCGAGATGGAGTACGCGCAGGACCGCAAGATCTCCACGTACTCCAAGGGCATGCGCCAGCGCGTGAAGATGGCCTCCGCCCTGGTCCACGACCCGTCCGTACTGCTGCTCGACGAGCCCTTCAACGGCATGGACCCGCGCCAGCGCATGCAGCTCATGGACCTCCTGCGGACCATGGGCGAACAGGGCCGCACGGTCCTGTTCTCCTCGCACATCCTCGAAGAGGTCGAACAACTGGCCTCGCACATCGAGGTGATCGTCGCCGGACGGCACGCCGCGAGCGGTGACTTCCGCAGGATCCGGCGCCTGATGACCGACCGCCCGCACCGCTATCTGATCCGTTCCAGCGACGACCGCACCCTGGCCGCCGCGCTGATCGCCGACCCCTCGACGGCCGGCATCGAAGTCGACCTCAAGGAGGGCGCGTTGCGTATCCAGGCGGTCGACTTCGGCCGGTTCACCGCGCTGCTGCCCCGGGTCGCCCGCGAGCACGGCATCCGGCTCCTGACGGTCTCGCCCTCGGACGAGTCCCTCGAGTCGGTCTTCTCCTACCTCGTCGCGGCCTGAAGGGAGTGACCGTGTACAACCCCACTGTCGCCCGGCTCACCTACCGGGCCCTGCTCGGCCGACGCCGGGCTCTGATCCTCTTCGCCCTGCCCCTCCTCCTGATCGTCATCTCCGCGGCGGTACGGGGCTTCAGCGGCGCCGACGACCAGGTGGCCGTCGACGTCCTCGGCGGCTTCGCGCTCGCCACGATGGTGCCGATCATCGGCGTCATCGCGGGCACCGGCGCGATCGGCCCCGAGATCGACGACGGCTCCGTCGTCTACCTGCTGTCCAAGCCGGTCAAGCGGCCCACGATCATCTTCACCAAGCTGATCGTCGCCATCGCCGTGACCATGGCCTTCTCCGCGATCCCCACGTTCATCGCGGGGATGATCCTGAACGGCAACGGTCAGCAGGTCGCCATCGCCTACACGATCGCCGCGCTCGTCGCGTCCGTCACGTACGCCGCGATCTTCCTGCTCCTCGGCACGGTCACCCGGCACGCCGTGGTCTTCGGCCTCGTCTACGCCCTCGTGTGGGAGGCGCTCTTCGGATCGCTGGTCTCCGGAGCACGCACGCTCAGCGTGCAGCAGTGGTCCCTCGCCGTGGCCCAGAAGGTCGGTCACGGCGACCTGATCACCTCGGACGTCGGCCTGCCGGCCGCGACGGTCCTGCTGGTCGCCGTCACGGCGCTCGCCACCTGGTACGCGGGACAGAAGCTGCGGTCGCTGACGCTGGCCGGGGAGGAGTGACCGATGCGAGGCGACTCGCTTCAAGGTGACCCGGAGCGAGGCGACCCGATTAATTCGGATCAGGTGACCCGACTTATTCGGTAGCGGGGAATTCGGGTCGCGGGCAGAGTAGTTGACGTCACCGCGCAGGGAGACCGGGGCGGTGACAGTCCGGGAGAAGAGCCGGCGTACCCGTCCAGTACGGGATCAGTCGAGTTCCCGGCAGGGCAGCGTGCGGCAGGCTCCGGAGTGGTCACCCATTCCGTGGAGTCCCGCTTCACGGGGGAGCTGCCCGGGGGCGGCCGCTTCGAGCGCGCGGTGTCCGCATCGCTGCGCGGGCCGCCCCTCCCTTCCCGGGAGGATTGGCCGAGTGGTAAGGCAGCGGCTTGCTGAGAGCCTGTCTTTGAACCCCCGCCTGCGCAGCGGCGCTCGGCACGCACGCTCGGCGCACGGAGCCCCAGGACAGGTGGCTCCGCCACATGACCTGAGGCTCCGCACACCGATCGCACGCTTCCCCAAGCTCTCGGCTCCGCTCGAGCAGGGGAGGCCCCAATCCGCCGCTGCGCCCGCGCTTCGCGCGGACGACGGGGGTTCCAAGACAGGCTCTAAGCCGTCGTCAGGGGCAGCCCCCTGCGCGCGTTCGATCCGCGCATCCTCCGCCGAAGGGGCGCTCAGCCCAGCAACCGCTCCAGCACCACCGCGATGCCGTCCGCCTCGTTCGACGTCGTCACCTCGTCCGCGACCGTCTTGAGCTCGTCGTGGGCGTTGGCCATGGCCACGCCGTGCGCCGCCCAGCCGAACATGGGGATGTCGTTCGGCATGTCGCCGAACGCGATCGTGTCCGCGGCCTTCGCGCCCAGCCGGCGCGCCGCCAGGGAGAGGCCCGTGGCCTTGGAGAGGCCGAGCGGGAGGAGTTCGACTATGCCCTCGCCCGCCATGGTCACGCCCACCAGGTCGCCCGCCACGACGCGCGCCACCTCCGCCAGCGCGTCGTCGCCGAGGCCGGGGTGCTGGATGTACACCTTGTTCAGCGGGGCCGCCCACAGGTCGGCGGCGTCCGTGATGGGGACGGCGGGGAGCGGGCCGTCCTGGACCGCGTACCCCGGGCCGACCAGGACCTCGCCGTCGAGACCGTCGCGGCTCGCGGCCAGGAAGAGCGGGCCGACCTCCGCCTCGATCTTGGCGAGCGCCAGGCCCGCCAGCTGCCGGTCGAGCGTCACCGAGGTGAGCAGCCGGTGCTCCCCCGCGTGGTAGACCTGCGCGCCCTGGCCGCACACCGCGAGTCCGTCGTAACCGAGGTCGTCGAGGATGTGGCGGGTCCAGGGCACCGCACGGCCGGTGACGATGATGTGCGCGGCGCCCGCCGCGGTGGCCGCGGTGAGCGCCTGACGCGTCCGTTCGGACACCGTGTCGTCGGGGCGCAGCAGCGTCCCGTCGAGGTCGGTCGCGACCAGCTTGTAGGGGAAGGAGGGCGTGACCGGGGCAGGGTGACTCACTTGGCGATGGGCTCCAGGATCTCTCGTCCGCCGAGATACGGACGCAGGACCTCGGGCACCACCACGGAGCCGTCGGCCTGCTGGTGGTTTTCCAGGATGGCCACGATGGTGCGCGGGACGGCGCACAGCGTGCCGTTCAGCGTGGCGAGGGGCTGGAGGACCTTCTTGCCGTCGCGGCTGTCGCGCATGCGGATCGACAGGCGGCGGGCCTGGAACCCGTCGCAGTTCGAGGCGGAGGTCAGCTCGCGGTACTTGCCCTGGGTGGGGATCCACGCCTCGCAGTCGTACTTGCGCGAGGCCGAGGAGCCGAGGTCACCGGTGGCCACGTCGATCACCTGGAAGGGCAGGCCGAGGCCGGTCAGCCACTGCTTCTCCCACTCCAGGAGGCGCTTGTGCTCGTTCTCGGCGTCGGCCGGGTCGACGTACGAGAACATCTCGACCTTGTCGAACTGGTGGACGCGGAAGATGCCGCGGGTGTCCTTGCCGTACGTGCCGGCCTCGCGGCGGTAGCAGGGCGAGAAGCCCGCGTACCGCAGGGGCAGCTTGTCGGCGTCGATGATCTCGTCCATGTGGTACGCCGCGAGCGCGACCTCGGAGGTGCCGACCAGGTAGTAGTCGTCCTTCTCCAGGTGGTACACGTTCTCCGCGGCCTGGCCGAGGAAGCCCGTGCCCTCCATGGCGCGCGGGCGGACCAGCGACGGGGTCAGCATCGGGATGAAGCCCGCCTCGGTCGCCTGCGCGATGGCGGCGTTGACCAGGGCCAGTTCGAGAAGGGCGCCGACGCCGGTGAGGTAGTAGAAGCGCGAGCCGGAGACCTTCGCGCCGCGCTCGACGTCGATGGCGCCGAGCAGCTCGCCGAGCTCCAGGTGGTCCCTGGGCTCGAAGCCCTCGGCGGCGAAGTCGCGCGGGGTGCCGATGGTGTCGAGGACGACGAAGTCCTCCTCGCCGCCGACCGGGACGTCCGGGTGGACGATGTTGCCCAGCTGCTGCAGGAGACGCTTGGTCTCCTCCTCGGCCTCGTCCTGCGCGGTGTTCGCGGCCTTGACCGCGGCGGAGAGCTCGCCCGCCTTCTTGAGGAGCTCCTGCTTCTCCTCGGGCGCGGCCTTGGGGATCAGCTTGCCGAGCGCCTTCTGCTCGGAGCGGAGCTCGTCGAAGCGGAGGCCGGACGACCTGCGCCGCTCGTCGGCGGAGAGCAGGGCGTCGACGAGCGCGACGTCCTCTCCACGGGCGCGCTGGGAGGCGCGAACACGGTCGGGGTCCTCACGGAGCAGGCGAAGGTCAATCACCCCTCAAGGCTACCGTCGTGCGGATCCGGCCTACGAATCGATATTCCCGGGTGTGCGTTATGTCTGTTTTGCCGGAATGCGAATTCCGGCGTCCGGCCACCCCGAATCAAGATCGGTACGGCCGGAAAAGATCCGCCGTGCCGCGACCCGGGCCGCCCGACCGGTCGGGTCAATAAAAAGGGCACGATTCCCCGAAATGGGGCAGAGTGCGACCGCCGCCTTGACCGGAACCCCTTGTGGGAGACCGGACTTGGGCCGCCTGTCCACCGCGGTTGTCCACAGGAATCAGCACCTCCGGACAGTTATCCACAGCCTGTGCGAAAGATCTGTGGATGCCGGAAGGGGGTGTTCCGAAAGCCCTGTGCGGGGTGAAAGATTCCCTTCTCAAACCACCCGCACACCCACTTTCGAGTGGAAATACCTCGCTCCAAAGAGTTGATCAATAGAAAAGAGTGGACGAGGGGTGACGTGGCGGACTGTGGACGGACTTGGGGGCTGTGGGCCGATTTGTCGACCATGTCGCGCTTCGTTGTCGACTTGTCCCCAGGTCGAGACGCGTGCCTGTGGATAACTTCTGTGGACAACGTAAATCTGCAGGTAGGACCGCAGGGAGCAGGCCAGGGGCAGCCGCGAGGCAGGCAGCAAGGACCGCGGGAAGGCGGCCGACAGGACTACGGAGAGCGGTGGGAAGGCCTACCGCGAGTGGCTAGAAACGACCGTCCTGGCAGCGCGTCAGCCAGTCCGACGCCGCCATGAACTCGCCGTCGGTGGTCCCGGGCCGCAGCGGCCGGACATCCTCCGTCGCCACCCCGGCCCGCGGATACGACCCGAGGAAGCGCACCTGCGGGCAGATCCGCTTGAGCCCCATCAACGCCTCGCCGACCCGGCGGTCCGTGATGTGCCCCTCGGCGTCCACCGAGAAGCAGTAATTGCCGATGCCCTGGCCCGTCGGCCGCGATTCGATCCGCATGAGGTTGACGCCGCGCACGGCGAATTCCTGCAGCAGTTCGAGCAGGGCGCCCGGGTGGTCGTCGCCCAGCCAGATGACGACCGAGGTCTTGTCGGCCCCCGTCGGCGCGGCGGGGCGTGCCGGGCGGCCGACCAGGACGAAGCGGGTCTCGGCGTTCGCCGCGTCGTGGATCTCGCTGACCAGCGGTTCGAGGCCGTACGTCGCCGCGGCGAACTCGCCCGCGAAGGCGGCGTCGAAGCGGCCCTCCTGGACGAGCCGGGCGCCATCCGCGTTCGAGGCCGCCGACTCCCACACGGCGTCCGGCAGGTGCGCGGCCAGCCAGTTGCGGACCTGCGGCTGGGCCACGGGGTGGCCGGTGACCGTCTTGATGTCCTTGAACTCGGTGCCGGGCCGCACGAGCAGGGCGAACGCGATCGGCAGGACGACCTCGCGGTAGATCATCAGGGGCTCGCCCTTGGCGAGCTCGTCGACGGTGGTGGTGACGCCGCCCTCGACGGAGTTCTCGATCGGCACCAGCGCGGCCGCCGCCTCGCCGCTGCGGACCGCGTCCAGCGTGGCCGGCACGGAGACCATGGGGACGAGCTCCCGGGCCGCCGCCTCGGGCAGCGTCCGGAGGGCCGCCTCGGTGAAGGTGCCTTCGGGGCCCAGGTACGTATAGCGCGTCGCCGACATACCGTCACCCTAATGGGCCCGACGTGGCGCGGCTCACGCGTCTCACAGAGCGGCGCCCACCCCCGTACGCGCGTGCGAAGACGTACGGCCCCGGCGCGTGCGAAGACGTATGACCCCAGCGGGTGCGAAGACATACGACTCCATCGGGTGCGAAGACGTACGACTCCACCCCCTGCGCGAGCGACGGCTCACGCCTCCAGCAGCCGCTGCCCCACGTACTCGCCCTTCGCCGCCCCGCCCGGCACCGCGAAGAGCCCGCTCGCCTCGTGCCGGATGAACTCCGACAGGGCGTCGCCCCGGTCGAGCTTGCGCTGCACCGGGATGAAGCCGGTCATCGGGTCCGCCTGCCAGCAGACGAAGAGCAGACCCGCGTCGGGCTCACCCTTGGCGTCGAAGCCGTCGTGGTACGAGAACGGGCGGCGCAGCATCGCGGCGCCGCCGTTCTGGTCGGGACGGGTGATGCGGGCGTGCGCGTTGAGCGGGATGACGACCTTGCCGTCCGGGCCCGCCTTGTCGAGCTTCGGCTCGGTCGTCTCCGTGCCGCCGGTCAGCGGTGAGCCGTCCGACTTGTGCCGTCCGATGACCGCCTCCTGCTCCTTCAGACCGAGCTTCTCCCAGTCGTCGAGGAGCATGCGGATGCGGCGTACGACGACGTAGGAACCGCCCGCCATCCACGCCGGGTCCCCGTCATCGGGAACGAAGACGCGCCGGTCGAAGTCCTTCTCCGACGGCTTGGGATTGTTCGTGCCGTCGATCTGGCCCATCAGGTTGCGCGTGGTCAACGGGCGGGCGGTGGCGCCCGGCGAACGGTTGAACCCGTTCATCTGCCAGCGGACCTTCGCCGTGTCCGCCGCGTCCCGCTGGAGCGCACGCAGCGCGTGGAAGGCGACCAGCGGGTCGTTCGCACCGATCTGCACCCACAGGTCGCCGTTGCTGCGCGCCTTGTCGAGGTGGTCCGAGGAGAAGTCGGGCAGCGGGTTCAGGGCGTCCGGACGCTGCTTGTGCAGGCCCGTGCGGGAGAAGAAGGAGGCGCCGAAGCCGAAGGTGACGGAGAGCGAGGACGGACCCGCGTCGCGGGCGACCGCCGTGTCCTCGCCGTCGGCCGGCCTGCCCGCCATCAGTTGCCCGGCAGTCGCCGACCAGCGGCGCAGCAGGGCCGCCGCCTCCTTGCGGCCCGCGCCCGCCGCCAGGTCGAAGGCGGCGAGATGGCCGCGGGACTGCATGGGCGTGGTGATGCCGGGCTGATGTTTCCCGTGAAACATCACCTCGTCCGTGCCGAGGGACGCCAGGGCGGACGACGCGCCCGCCGGGGCGGACCCGTCCGACGAGGGCGCCGCGGCGTAACCGGCGGCGCCGCCCGCCGCGCCGAGCGCGAGACCGGTCGCGCCCGCGGTGCCGAGCAGCCGTCGCCTCGAAATGCCGTTGTCCGCCATGGTGGTTCCGTTCAGCCGATCTGCGCGTTCTTCTTCACGGTGACCTGGTCGATGTCGGAGGTCCGCACCGTCACCGCGATCTGCCAGTTTCCTGCCATCGGGATCTGCACGCCGTTCGCGCTCCAGTGTCCGGTGGCGATGTGGTCGGGCTTGACGGGCAGCGGCCCGACGTCCTTCGACTTGAGGGTGAAGGAGAGCTTCACCTCGGGGACGTCGAAGGCGCTGCCGTTGGGGCGCTTGACGTACACGTGCAGGGCGTTGCTGCCGCTGCGGCCCGGGTCGAGGTCCATCTGCACGGTGCCCTTGCCGTCGGTGCCGCCCGTGTCGAAGGGCACCTTGAGGCTGAGCGGGCCCGAGCGCTGCGCCGCCGCCGCGGAGGTGGCGTTGGCGGCCTCCTCCTCGGTGCGCCCCGGCTCGGTGGTGGTGAGGATCGTCGTGATGGCGAGCAGCACGACGGCGACCCCGGTCTCGGTGAGCACCGAGCGGCGCAGGCCTGAGCGGTGCGGGTCGGCATCGCGGACGCGCTTCTCGCGGGCGGTGTCCATGGCGGCCTGCTGGCGCGCCAGCTGCGCGGAGCGCTTGGAGTCGCCGCCCGCGCCGCCCGCACCCTCGCCGGACGCGGGCACCGTGACCGGCTTCTTCTGCGGCTTCTTCGACGACTGCTTGCCGCGCTGCTCGACGACCACGGCGGCCGCCGCCTCGGGGGCTGGCCCGCCCGCCTCGGCGGCGATCCGCCGGGTCCACCTGCGGGAGACGGACGCGACGCCCACCAGGACGACGACCAGGCCGATCTTGACGAGGAGCAGCTGCCCGTACGACGTGCCGGTCAGCGCCGACCACGAGCCGACCTGGCGCCACGCCTGGTAGGTGCCGGTCGCGGCGAGGAGGACGACGCTGGTGAAGGCGACGGTCGAGAACCGCCGCACGGCCCGCGCGTCCACCGCCGCCGTGCGGAACAGCGCGAGGCCCAGCGCCGCGAGCCCGCCCAGCCAGGTGGCGACGGCGAGCAGGTGCAGCACGTCGACGGGCATCGCGATGCCCGCCTGGATGCCGGTCGAGGCGTGTTCGGCCATCGCCCAGGTCGCCGCGATGCCGAGGGCGACGACGGTGCCGCCGATGGCGAGCCCGAAGGTGAGGTCCTTCTTCTCGGCGGCCTCTTCGGGCCCGTCACGCTTGACGTACGCGCCGAAGAGCACCGCGATGAACAGCGCGGCGGCGGCGAGGAGCAGCAGCCGGGAGACGAGGGCCGCGCCCGTCTTGGTGTTGAGGACGTCGCCGAGCTTGCCCATGTCGAAGGCGTCGGCGAGCTTTCCGGAGCTGGTGTAGGGGGCGCGCAGGAGCAGCAGGACGAGGGTGGAGCCGGTGAGCGTGACCCAGCCGGACGTCACGAGCCGCTGCAGGGGCCGCACCGCGGCGCCGGGCGGCCAGCAGCCCAGGATGAAGGCGGCGCCGCCGACGAGCACGATGAACCCGGCGTACGAGAGGTAGCGGGTGATGTCGTAGAGCAGGCCGACCAGGCCGCCGCCGGCCTCCTGGTCGGGCAGCGCGACCTTGGTGTCGGAGGGCGCGCCGATGGAGAAGGTGAAGGCGCCGGCGACCGGGTGGCTGTCGGCGGAGACCACTTGGTAGGCGACGGTGAAGGTGCCGTCGGGCAGGCCGGGGCGCAGCTTCACGCCGTACGTGTTGGAGCCCAGGTCGGCCGTCTTGCCGGTGTCGGCGCGCTTGCCGGCCGGGTCGAGCACCCGCACGGAGCCGTCCGACATGGCGACCTTCTCCGAGAAGGTGAGCTTGACCTGGGCGGGGGCCGACTCGACCACCGCTCCCTGCCTCGGGTCGCTGCCGGTCAGCGCGGCGTGCGCGGAGGCCGGCGCGGCACCGGCGAGGAAGGCACCGGTCGCGGCGAGGAGCACGAGGAGGAGCCGCCAGACACGTGGGGCGGCGCTGGTCCGGGGAGCGACCCTGGAGCGGGGAGCGATGGTCTGCATCAACGGTCCGTCCCTCAGTGCGAGTTGTGTGACGAGTCGTGCTGCGCGGGCTTGTACGTCGCTTCCTTGACCGGCACCTCGATCGTGATCGGGCGCGACTTCTGGAAGTGCAGTGTCAGGGCGACCTGCTGGCCCTTCTCCGGCTTGCGCTTGAGCTTTTCGAGCATCAGGTGGTTGCCGCCGCTGGCGAAGTCGAGGTGACCGCCCGCGGGCACGTCGAAGGACTTCTGCTCCTTCATCACGCCGCCCTTGGTGCTGTGCAGCGTGATCGAGCCCGCGACGTCGCTGGTCGCGGAGGTGAGCTTGTCGGCGCCGCCCTTGTTCGTGAGCGTGAAGAAGCCGGCCGCCATGTCGTCCATGGTGGGCTCGGGGATGTAGGCGCCGCTGACCTTGAGCTCGGGCGCCTTCGCGGAGGCGGGCCCGGACGCCTTGTCGGAGTCCGAGTCGTTGCAGCCCGCCAGGGTGAGCGCGGCGGCCAGCGCCATGGCTCCGCCGGCGAGCGCGCGGTGTCGGGTGGTGCGGTGGTTCACGGGTTCTGTCCCTTGAGGAGCTTGGGGAGGTCCTTGGCGTAGTCGTCCGCCGTGGCCTTGTCGTTGTAGATGACGTACCCCGCGTCGTTCTTCGGCGAGAAGGCGATGACCTGCGTGCCGTGCATCGAAACGATCTTGCCCTTCTTGTCCTTCTTGGACGGTTCGACGCTGATGGCGAGCTGCCGGGCGCCCGCCTGGATGGTGGCGAAGTCACCGGTCAGACCGACGAAGTCGGCGTCGACGCCCTTGAGCCACTTGCCGAGCTCCGCGGGGGTGTCGCGCCCGGGGTCGGTGGTGACGAAGACGACCTTGAGCTTCTTCTGGTCGGCCTTGGACAGGGTCCTCTGCTTGGCGGCCGCGATGTTGTTCATCGTCAGCGGGCAGACGTCCGGGCAGTGCGTGTAGCCGAAGTAGATCAGCGTCGGCTTGCCCGCGGTCTCCTTGCGCAGGTCGTACTTCTTGCCGTGGGTGTCCTTGAGGACGAGGTCCGGCTTCTTGTACGGCCGGTCGAGGACCGTGGCGGCCTTGCCCGAATCGGTCTCTACGGAGACTTCGGCCGCGGGCTTCTTGTCGTCACCGCCGCCGCAGGCGGTCAGCGTGAGAGCGGCCGCGGCCAGCAGGGCGGCCGCGGCGAGCTTCTTGCGGGTGCCCTTCGCGGCGCTCTGCGAGGGGTACGTGGAGTGGCTCTTCGAGCTCATCGTGCGCATACGAAAATGTCCCAGATGTGAGGGGGCCGGGGTGCACCGGGGCGGCTGTCTGCCGCGGCGGTGCACCCCGTGGGTGGCTCGTCCTGCGGCTCAGCCGGTGACGCGGCGGCGGGTCGCGAGCACGCCGAACGCGACGCCCGCGGCGCCGACGACGATGCCGGCGATGCCGAGGACGCGGGCGGTGGTGTCGCTGCTGTCCGAGGAGTCGGAGGACGCGCTCTCGGTCTTGGCGTGCTTGTCGTCCGATGCGGTGTCACCGGCGGCGCCGTGGCCTTCGGAGGCGGCGGTCAGGGTGAGGGCGGGCGCCGGGTGCTCCGGCTCCTCCTGGCCCTTCTGCTGCGGCTCGATCCAGCGGACGACGTCCTTGTTGTCGTACGTCTGGACCGCCTTGAAGACGAGCTGGTCGGCGTCCTCGGGCAGCTGGCCCATGGAGACCGGGAACTTCTGGAAGGTGCCGGGCTGGATGCCCTTGCCGTCGGCGGTCCAGGTGACCTTGGTCACGGCCTCGTCGATCTTCTCGCCGTGGATCTCCAGCGGCTTGTCGAGCTTGCTCTTGGTGACCTTCACGCTCCAGCCGGGGATGGGCTGGGTCATCACGGAGGCGAGCGGGTGGTCGGTCGGGAAGGAGACCTCGAGCTTGTTGGTCGAGGCGTCGTCCATCTCGTTCGGCACCTTGAAGTTGACCGTGGCGTACCCGCCCTTGGCGGCCTCGCCCTCCGGGGAGACGCTGACGTGCGCGAACGCGGGCGCCGAGAGGATGAGGACGGCGGAGGCGGCGACGGTGCCGACGGCGGCGATACGGGACAGCTTCATGACAGGAACACTCCACTTTCGTCAGTGGTGAGCGGTACGCGACGCGCGGTCGCCTACCGGTGCTGGATACGAGGGGTGTGCGCGGCCGGTCGGGCACGCGCGCGCGGCGCCGGGCGACCCCTCCGTACAGCGGTGTGGAGTGCTTCTCCGTAGAGGAGTGCTTTCTCGTACAGCGGTGTGGAGTGCGTCGCGTCAGGCGGCGAGTTCGATGTCGCGGGGGCCGGCCGGTGGGCCGCGCCTGATCACGGTGTCCTCGAGTGCGACGGTGCGCGGCTTCGGAGGCGCGAGCCGGGCGGTGCGGGGAGCCCGCGGACCGGTCGTCTCGGGCGCGCCGGGCAGCCCCGCCCGCAGGGCGCGTACGAGGGCGAGCGCCGAACGCAGGGCACGTACGAGCGCGCCCTCGGCGACCCCGTGCGCCCCGTCGGCGAGCCGGACGAGGCGGAGCAGCGCGATGTCGCCGCGGCGCAGCAGCCAGCCGGCGGCCAGGGCGGCGAGGACGTGGGCGATGAGCATGGGCACGGAGGGCAGGAGCGACATGGCGCCCATCGACCTCATCGACCCCATCGATCCCATGGAGCCCCCGGCTCCCGGCGCGCCGCTCGCACCCGCCATGGAGTCCAGCGCGGTGTCCGCGGCGGCGGACCCGCCGTGCCCGTGTCCTGCGGGGTGGACCGCTCCGGAGCCGCCCGTGCCGCCGGGGCCGAGCCCGGCGGTGGTCAGGATCCGGTGGGCCTGCGCGGGCGTGATCGTCGCGGCGCCCGCCCCGCAGACCAGTCGTGCGGCCCGTTCCACCAGGGTGCCGTCACCGCTCCGGGCGACGGAGACGGTGGCGCCGTGCTGGCCGAGGCCGAACAGGGCGTGCAGGCCGAGCTGTCCCACCGCGAGCAGAGCGGCGATGCCGGGCAGCGAACGGGCCCGCCCGGCGAGCGGCAGCGCGACGGCGAGGACGAGAAGGAAGGCCAGACCCAGGGTCCACAGCGGGACACCGGCGCAGGAAGCGAGCACATGGCCACCGGCGGACAGCACGACGCAGACCGCGGCGAACATCGCGGCCCTGAGCAGCCGGAGATCGGCTCCGTCGTACGGCTGGCGCTGGTGGGGGGCAGTCATGGCCGGGCCATCATCGCACTGGGCCCACCCCGTGCGTACGGCAGGTCCGGAAGGTCCAGTTCCGGGGTGTTGGGGGCTTCTGCGGGCCGCCGGACGGATCCGCGAGCCGGCCGGGAGGGGGCCCGGCGCCGCGTCCTACACCGGGTGGCGGGGGCCGCGCATCCGCCGTATGGGCGGTATCACGCCGGGCGAGCGCTTAGCCGTGAGTGCGTGTGGCAATACGTATCGGTATGTCGAGCCGCAGCCAGGAGGCTGGAGCATGAGCATCTGGTGGTCTCTCCATTTGCGGCGCGAAGCTGCGAGCGTTCCGCTCGCCCGCCGCCTGTTGATCGGCACGATGGAGACGGCGGGCGTGGACCCGGAGGTCTCCTACGACCTGTCGGTCGCTCTCAGCGAAGCGTGCGCCAACGCCGTGGAACACGGCGGCGCGGGCGTCCCCGGCGGTGCGTTGGGCGGTACGGGCGGATATCGGGTCACGGCCTATCTGGACGGCGAGAAGTGCCGTATCGAGGTGACCGACTCCGGACCGGGCTTCCCCGGAGCCTCGCGCGGCTGCCCGGCGCCCCGGCCGCCCGCCGCGGAGACGGACGAGCACGGGCGTGGCCTCTGTCTCATCAGGGAGCTCGCCGACCACGTCCACCTCGGCAACAAGCCGGGCAGGGGCGGCGCGGTGATCAGTTTCGACAAGATCCTCAAGTGGCGTGAGGACGCGCCGTTGATGACGGCCTGAACGGTTCGATGACGGCCTGAAAGCTGTGTAGACAGTAATGGGGGACTCCTACCCGGCGGTTTCCTACCCGGCGGACTCCGTGGACTGACCCGCGCGGGTCAGCGCGATCACCGGGATCGTCCGCGGCGCCCGGGCCCGGAACTCCGCGAAGTCCGGGTCCCGTTCGATCTGCCGACGCCACAGCTCGTCGTGTTCGCTCCGGTCGACGGGCGTGGCGCGGGCCTCGTACCGCTCCGTGCCGACCTCGACGACGACCGCGGGGTCGCGCACGAGGTTGTGGTACCAGCCCGGGGCCTTCTCCGAGCCCCCGTTGGAGGCGAAGACGACGAGACGGTCGCCGCCTGGGCTGGGGTCCGGCAGATAGACCGCGGGCGTCGTCCGCGGCAGCCCGCTCTTCGCGCCACGGGTGGTCAGCAGGAGCAGGCTCGTCCCTTCGAACGGCCCGCCGACCCGGCCGCCGTTGGCCCGGAACTCCTCGATGACGCGGCGGTTGAAGGGGTTCGCGTTGTTGATGCCGTCGTCGTCGACCCGGCTCTCGCCCTCGACGGTGCCGCTCGTGCTGCTCATGGTCAGATCCCCTCCGAATACCGACTGGTGTCCGCTTACCGACTGGTATCCGCTCCGAACGATCAAGAGGCCGGGCCTATTTCCCCGCTACGGAGGAGTCGTCCGCGGGTGGCAGCGCCCGGACCAGCGCCTCGACGGCCGCCCCGTACGCGTGCTCGGCGGGCGTCGAGTACCCGACGACGAGCCCGTCCCCGGCGGGCATCGTCGCCCGCGGGTGCCGGAAGGCGGCGAGACCGTCGAGCGCGATCCCCTGCCAGGACGCGGCCTTGACCGCGGACGCCTCCGTGCCGGGCGGCAGCCGCAGCACCGCGTGCAGGCCGGCCGCGATGCCGGTGGCCGTGATGTGCGGGGCGTGTGCGGCGAGGGCGGTGACGAGGTGGTCGCGGCGGTTCCGGTAACGCTGCCGCATCCGGCGGATGTGGCGGTCGTACTGCCCGGAGGCGATGAAGTCGGCGAGCGTGAGCTGGTCGAGGACGCTCGCCCACGCCTCCCGCTCCCCCTTGGCCGCGAGGACGCCGTCGACGAGGTGCTCCGGCAGCACCATCCAGCCCAGGCGCACGGCGGGGGACAGGCTCTTGCTGACCGAGCCGAGATAGACGACCCGTTCGGGATCCAGGCCCTGCAGGGCGCCGACGGGCTCGCGGTCGTAGCGGAACTCACCGTCGTAGTCGTCCTCCAGGACCACACCGCCGCCGGCGCGGGCCCAGTCGACGACCGCCGCGCGCCGGGCGGCCCGCAGCGGGCCGCCGGTCGGGAACTGGTGCGCGGGCGTGAGCAGCACGCCGCGGACCCGCGGGATCCCGGTCAACTCCTCGACGCTGGCGCCCTGTTCGTCCAGGCTGAGCGGCACCGTCCGTACGCCCGAGTCCGCGAGGATCTCCCGGTGGAAGCCGAGGCCGTACGACTCCACGGCGAAGGGCCCGCGCAGCACCCCGCCGCCCGCGCCCCTGGCGCCCCCGAAGAGCAGCCGAAGACCGTGCGCGAACCCGGAGCACACCACGATGCGTTCGGGGTCCGTGCGCACCCCGCGAGCCCGCGCCAGATAGTCGGCGAGCGCCTGGCGCAGCTCGGCCCTGCCCCGCGGATCACCGGGCCCGAAGGCCTCGTTGGGCGCGGCGCCCAGTGCGCGACGGGCGGCCGCGAGCCAGGCCGTGCGGGGGAAGGAGGCGGCGTCCGGTGTGCCCTGGCGCAAGTTGTGGGCGGGGGCGGTCGGCCGGGCCGGAACGGGCGTCCGTGGGCGCCGGGACGGCGTCCGCGCGAAGGACGCCCCGGCCGCGACCCGCGTGCCCGAGCCCTGCCGCGCCGTCAGCCAGCCTTCGGCGACCAGTTCGGCGTAGGCGTCGGCGACCGTGTTGCGGGCCAGACCGAGGTCGGCGGCGAGCGAACGGTAGGGCGGCAGACGGCTGCCGGGGGCGAGCCTGCCCTCGCGTACGGCGTCTCGCAGCGCACGGATGAGGACGGCGCGGCGACTGCCGGGGCCCGACAGCTCCACATGCAGGTCGCTGCCGATGCGCTCCGCCAGATTGACCCATGATTCCGGCATGAAAATGCACCCTACCCGAGGTCTTTTCCGACCGTAGATTCATGGTCATGACGAACGACACGAACGACACGAACGACACGAACACCCCGCAGACCACGACCGACGCCGCCGCCCACGCCCACGCTCAGACCCACGAGCACGCGCCCCGCCTCGACTTCGCCAAGTCCGCCCCCAAGGCGTTCAAGGCCCTCATAGGCTTCGACGCCGCCGCCCGCGAAGGCCTCGACCTGTCCCTGGTCGAGCTGATCCAGATCCGCGCCTCGCTCCTCAACGGCTGCGCCTACTGCGTCCACATGCACACCTCCGACGCCCGCAAGGCCGGCGAGGACGAGGCGCGGCTGCACATGATCGGCGTGTGGCGCGAGGCCAGGAACTTCTTCACGGCGAAGGAGCAGGCGGCCCTCGCCCTGACCGAGTCCGTCACGCTCGTCTCCCAGGGTGGCGTGCCGGACGACGTCTACGCCGAGGCGGCCCGCCACTTCGACGCGACGGAACTGGCCCGTGTCCTCGCCCTGATCTTCACCATCAACACCTGGAACCGCATCTCCCTGAGCACCGCCAAGGTGGCGGGCGAGGATGACCGCTAGGCGCGCACAAACGCAGAACCGGGCCTCTTCTTAAAGAAGAGGCCCGGTCCGCCAGGACGCTCAGCCCGTGAGTCCCTCCGGATGCTCAGCCCTTGAGCTGCGCCATCCACGCCTCGACATCGTCGGACGTGCGCGGCAGAGCCGCCGACAGGTTCTTGTTGCCGTCCTCCGTGACGAGGATGTCGTCCTCGATCCGGACACCGATGCCGCGGTACTCCTCCGGCACGGTCAGGTCGTCCGCCTGGAAGTACAGGCCGGGCTCGACGGTCAGGCACATGCCGGGCTCCAGCGTGCCGTTCACGTACGCCTCGGTGCGCGCGGCGGCGCAGTCGTGGACGTCCATGCCGAGCATGTGGCCGGTGCCGTGCAGGGTCCAGCGGCGCTGCAGGCCGAGCTCCAGGACACGCTCGACCGGGCCCTCGACGAGGCCCCACTCGACCAGCTTCTCGGCGAGCACGCGCTGCGCGGCGTCGTGGAAGTCGCGGAACTTGGCGCCCGGCTTCACCGCCGCGATGCCGGCCTCCTGCGCCTCGTACACGGCGTCGTAGATCTTCTTCTGCAGCGCGTCGAAGCGGCCGTTGATCGGCAGCGTGCGCGTGATGTCCGCGGTGTAGTACGAGTGCGTCTCCACACCGGCGTCGAGCAGCAGCAGCTCGCCGGAGCGCACGGCTCCGTCGTTGCGCACCCAGTGCAGGGTGGTGGCGTGCGGCCCCGCGGCGCAGATCGAGCCGTAGCCGATGTCGTTGCCCTCGACGCGGGCGCGCAGGAAGAACGTGCCCTCGATGTAGCGCTCGCTGGTGGCCTCGGCCTTGTCGAGGACCTTCACGACGTCCTCGAAGCCACGCGCGGTCGAGTCGACGGCCTTCTGCAGCTCGCCGATCTCGAAGGCGTCCTTGACCAGGCGGGCCTCGGAGAGGAAGACGCGCAGCTCCTCGTCGCGCTCGGCGGTGACCTTGTCGGTCAGGGCCGCCTCGATGCCGGCGTCGTAGCCGCGCACGACGCGGACGGGTCCGGTCGCCTCGCGCAGCGTGTCGGCCAGCTCGCGCACGTCGGAGGCGGGCACGCCGTACAGCTTCTCGGCCTCGGTGAGGGAGTGCCGGCGGCCGACCCAGAGCTCGCCCATGCCGTCCAGCCAGAACTCGCCGTTCGCACGGTTGGAGCGCGGCAGCAGGTAGAGGGTCGCGTCGTGGCCGGTCGCGGTGGGCTCCATGACCAGGACGCCGTCCTCGGTCTGGTTGCCCGTGAGGTACGCGTACTCCACGGAGGCCCGGAAGGCGTACTCGGTGTCGTTCGACCGGGTCTTCAGGTTGCCCGCGGGGACGACCAGACGCTCGCCCGGGAAGCGCGCGGAGAGCGCGGCGCGGCGGGCCGCGGTGTGCTCGGCCTGCGCGATCGGCTGCAGGTCGTGCAGCTCGGTGTCGGCCCAGCCGGACTGCATGTTCTCGGCAAGCTCGTCGGAAACGCCCGGGTACAGGCCGTTCTTGCGCTGCTTGATCGGCTCTTCTTCGGTCTCTTCCGGGCCCGCTGCGGTAGCAGCAATGGGCTCAGCCGGGTTGAGCGCCTCCGACACGATCTGCCTCCTATGTACGACACTGGACCACCCTCCATCGTACGGGCGTACGGAAGGGGTCCCAGGGCCGGAAGGCCACTTACACAGCGTGCCCGGGGCCTCACAAGGAAGCCCTCCACGCGCGCGTGCCCGGAGCCGCACAAAGAACCCGGGGCCGCACAAAGAACCCCTCCACGCGCGCGTGCCCGGAGTCGCACAAAGAACCCGGGGTCGCACAAAGAACCCCTCCACGCGCGCGTGCCCGGCGCCTCGCCCGGACACGCCCCCGCGCTCACTCGAAGCGTGCCGCCAGCAGCACCACGTCCTCGTCGCTGCCCACGGTGTCGAGGCCGTCCGGCAGGACGGTGCGCAGCACGTGGTCGGCGATGGCTCCGGGGTCGTCCCTGATGCTCCTGGGCACGCTCGCCGCCGCCGCGTGCAGCCGCGCGAAGGCCCGGTCCATCGGATCGCCGGTGCGGTGCAGGAGCCCGTCGGTGTAGAGAAGCACCGTTTCTCCGGGCTCCGGGCTGATCTCCACGCTCGGCGCCTCCCAGCAGGCGAGCATCCCGAGCGGCGCGGACAGGGAGGTCTCGACGAACTCCGTGCGCCGCTCGCCGACGATCAGCGGCGGGCTGTGCCCGGCACCGGCGAGGACGACCTTGCGCAGGGCGGGCTCGCAGTACGCGAAGAGCGCCGTCGCCGACCGCGCGGGCTCGGTGAGGCGCAGCAGCAGTTCCAGGTCGGAGAGGACGGCGACCGGGTCCTCGCCCTCCATCACGGCGTAGGCCCGCAGGGAGGCGCGCAGCCGCCCCATCGCGGCCACGGCGCTGGGACCGGAGCCGGTCACGGACCCGACCGCGAGGCCGAGCGCCGCGTCCGGCAGCGCCAGCGCGTCGTGCCAGTCGCCGCCGCCGCGCGGCCCCGTGCGGTGCCGGGCGGCGAGCTGCACCCCGGCGATGCGGGGCAGCCGCGAGGGCATGAGCTCCTCGCGCAGGGTGGCGTCGGCCGCGCGGGTGCGTTCCAGGTCGATGAGCCGCGCGACGTGCTCGGTGGCGTGGCGGGTGTAGAGCCCGACGAGGTGGCGGCGGCGCTCGGCCGGTTCGGCGGGCTCGTCGTACAGCCAGACCGCGGCGCCGATCCGGCCCGCCGTCTCGGTGGCAAGGGGCAGGGCGTAACTCGCGGCGTAGCCGAGGCGGGCGGCCACCTCGCGGTGGCGCGGGTCGAGGCCGTCGTCGGCGAGCAGATCGGGCTGCGCGATCTCACCCGGCACACCACCCGGCTGGCCCTCCGCGGCGTCGAGGATCCTGCCGTACGAGGTGGCGCCGCGCGGCACCGTCTCGATGTGCCCGAGGTCGGCGCGGCCGAGGCCCAGGCCCACGGTGGTGTCGGGGCCGAGCCCGTCGGCGGGCTCCACGACGGCGAGCCCGCGCCGGGCACCCACCAGCGCCGCGCCGGCGCGCAGGAGCTCGCGCAGGGCGTCGTCGAGGGTGGTCGTGCGGGCGATCCGCTCGGTGAGTTCGTGGAGCGTGGTGAGGTCGGAGACCCAGCCCGCGAGGCGGTCCTGGAGCACGGCGCCCGGTGCGCCCGGCAGGGAAGTGCCCTCCGGGGGTGCCGCGGCGGGCGTGGCCTGCGCGGTGGGCGCGACAGTATGGGCCGGTGGCGGAACTGTGGAATCGATTCCGGCCACTTTCGGAAGGTGAGGGGCGTTCATGGCTGACGGCTTTCCGGCCGGTGCGTAATGCTCAATAGCATCGCAAACCCCCATGTCATTCTGCGCCGCTAGCAGTGCCTCCAGATGTACACGCACTGATGAGGGGATGTCCAGCATTGTCCTGCTGGGATTCCTGGTGTCCGAGAGAATTGAGTGACCTGAAAAAGATCTTGAAAAGATGGCTGAAAATGGCGGCGGGTTAGGGCATATTGGGGTCGACTGACGTTGTTCGGTAAAGCGTTGCGGTGGTCGCGCTGGGTACGTACTCAGTGATGGCCAGGGGCAGTTGGGACCCGTCCGGAACCTGACCAAGGACCCGGGCGTCCTAACTCACGACGACCGTGCCCCATCCTCCCGTGGCGGAGGCGGCAAGAAATATCGCGGGACGGCAAACGCCAGGCGCCGCCACCCCACGCCACGTCAACGCTCGGTTCAGAGTGGTTCCCCATGCCGCAGGCTGGGGTCGGATGTGCCAGCTCGTACGTACAGCGAAGAGATCCACACATGGTGTGATGTGGCCCGCAGTCTCCCCGGCTAACGCCGGCGTGCAACGGAAAGGAACGAGCGCTCATGCGCGAGATCCTCGGAAGGCGACGCAGGCTCCTGTCCTGGCGAATCGGAAGAAAGCCCGGCCGGAGTGCCGGACAGCTCGGCGCGGCTCTGACCTTCGCGACCGCATGGCGGTGGCCCGTCCTGCCGGGAGTCGGCCTCGACCGACGCGACGGCAGCCGGTGCGCCTGCCCCGACCCCGACTGCGCGGTACCGGGCGCGCACCCCCTCGACCCCGGTCTTCTCGCCGCCACCACCGACGAGCGGATGGTCCGCTGGTGGTGGACCAACCGACCCGGCGCACCCGTCGTGCTCGCCACCGGAGGCAGCGCCCCGTGCGCCGTGAGCCTCCCCGTGGACGCGGGCGTGCGCGCCCTCGCCGCGCTCGACGACATGGACATCAGGCTCGGCCCGGTGGTCGCCACCGAGGCCAGGATCCACCTGCTCGTCGCGCCGTACTCCATGGCCCAGTTGGGCGAGCTCCTCTATACGAAGGACTACGTCCCCGGCTCGCTGCGCTTTCACGGCGAGGGCGGCTATCTCGCCCTGCCCCCGTCAGAGACGGGACAGGGCCGGGTCCGCTGGGAGCGCGCGCCGCTGCCCGGCTCCGCCGCCCCCTGGGTGCCGGACGTCGAAGCGGTGGTGGACGCCGTCGTGGACGCCCTCACTCGTACGGGTGTGAGCGCGCCCGAGTTGTAGGGGAATTGGGCGCGCGGCGACCGGGCCGCGCGCCCATGGTCGTTATCTTCGGCTCATGCAACCCCGCCTGATCGTGCTCCTGGGCGTCGCGGCCCTCACGGTTCTCCTGCCGCTCGCCGGCGCATCCGCGGGGCCGGTGGGTGACGGTGACGCGAAGTCGCCCCTCCCCGCCCCTTCGAACGTCCCTTCGGAGCCGCGTCGGTCGGTGCGGGCCGGAGCGGAGCCCTCGTCGCTCGCGGGCCTCGGCGCCACCACCGCCGCCCACTGCGGCCCCGAAGTCTCCTCGCCCGACGGCATCGAAGCCCAGACGTGCGTCCTCACGCTGGGGCACGACACGTGGGCGCGTACCTATTACCGCAATGCCACCGGCGAGGAGCTGACCGCCGTACTCACCCTGATGGGCCCCGGGGCACACACCGTGCAGATGCACTGTGCGGTGGGTGCGGGGGACGAACCGGCGACCTGCGAGACTCCGCGCGAGCGGTCGGCGGGCGAAGCGGCGGCGTACACGGCGGTGGCGGAGTACGCGGCGGGAGAGGCGGGCGGGCTGCTGCTGCGCTCGGGGAGCAACTCCGCATCGCCGCAGGACAGTTGAGATCTGAACCGGCTCGCGGGCACGCAAAGGCCCGGTTGCTGGCGACGGGGGATGCACCAGCAACCGGGCTACCTGAACGGTAACAAGAGATCGGCTCTTGGCAAATTCGATCCCAGTTATCCGGACAGGGATTTACGTGTGATCACGGAGAGTTGTGACGGGGGTCACCCGTCCCTCCCCCGCCGCACCGACTGACTGACGCGTCAGTGGCGCGGCGCGGCACATGGCTTCAGTGGCGCGGGACGCGGCTTCAGCAGCGCGGCACACGGCTTCAGCGGCGCGGCACGCGGCTTCAGCTGAGCGTGACCTGGCGGTTGGTGAGGCCGCCGCGCGCCCGGCGCTCATCCGCGGTCAGCGGGGCGTCCGAGGCGAGCGCCGCCGCGAGCCGCTCGGCGAACTCCGCCGCCGGCTTCTCGATGTCCGCGGCGCCGACCTCGCTCGGCAGGTCCCACACCGGCACGGTCAGACCGTGCGCCCGGAAGGAGCCGACCAGGCGGGCGCCCTCGCCGAGGCTCGACGTGCCGGCCGCGTGCAGCCGGGCCAGCGCGTCCAGGAGCTGCTCCTCGGGGTGCGGCATGACCCAGCGCAGGTGGTTCTTGTCCGGGGTCTCGCACCAGTACGCGGCGTCCACGCCGGTCAGTTTCGCGGTCGGGATGGCGGCGTCGTTCGCCCGCTCCAGGGAGGCGGAGACCTCCGGCGTCGCGTTCTCCGCGTCCGGCACCCAGAACTCGAAGCCGGCGTGCACGACCGGCGCGAACGGGCCCGCCGGGTCGAGCAGGTCCTGCAGCCGCGGGCCGTCGGCGGGGGCGCGGCGGCCCTTCACCGGCGTACCCGGCTCGGCCTCGAGGGCGCGCTGCAGGGTGTCGGCCAGGTCGCGGCTGATGTCGCCGGACGCGGTGTCGTTCTGCAGGCCGAGCAGGACCGAGCCGTCGTCGCGGCGCAGCGCAGGCCAGGCCATCGGCAGCACGGTGGCGAGGGAGACCGAGGGGACGCCCTCGGGAAGCCCGGCCTTGAGGGTCAGCTCCACCGTGGCGGCGGGGACCAGTTCGCGCAGCGCGACCCAGTCGCACTCGCCGGGCAGGCCCTCGAAGGGGCGCTGCACCAGCTCGGTCACCGCGTGGGCGGCGGCCCGGCCGTGGCAGGCCTTGTACCGGCGGCCCGAACCGCAGGGGCAGGGTTCGCGGGCGCCGACGACAGGCATCTCCCCGTCCCCCCGCTGCGGCTGCTGCGACTTGCCCTTGGTCTGCGGGCGCTTCTTGGCCATCTTGGGTGTCTCCCGGCTACGGCTCTCTCATGCGTACGGGCGCGAGCCTAGCCGTTGGCACGGGGGCCGTCGGGCCGCGCTCTGGGACGGTCGCCCGTACGCGGGTCGGTGTGACGGCCCGGTCGGTCCATGTCTGTAACGGGCCGGTCAGTCCATGTCATCGAAGGGGTCCGCGAAGGCGACGTCGGATATCGCGGCCGCCGTCGGCGCGGCGACGCGCGTAGCGAAATCCTCGCGGTGGTACCCCGCTTGGAGGACGACCCACACGGTGACCTCACCGTGCACGTCGTCGCGGACTCCCCAGGTGTCGGAGAGCGCCGTGATGATGTTGAGCCCGCGGCCGCCGTGCGCCGTGACCGACGGGGTGGCGGGGACCGGGCGGGTCGGTCCGCCGCCGTCCGTCACCTCGACCGTCAGCCGGCCCGTCTGATCGACGTGCCAGGCCGCTCGTACGTCGCCGTCACCCACCATGCCGCGGCCCAGCGGCCTGCCGTGCCGGCAGGCGTTGCTGAGCAACTCCGACAGGATCAGTACGGCATCGTCGACCACCGATTCCGGGACCCCGCTCATGCGCAGCTGATTGCGCATACGGTGTCTCGCTTCCCCCACGCCCGCAGGGCCATGGGGAACGGCCATGCTCGACGACGTGGGCACCTCCCGTGCCACCACCAACGCCACCCCCGAGACCTCCTTCACCCCACGCCACGGTGTGGATGCCCCAATGGACTGGACCGGAAACCGGCCAATCCCCGTCCGGTGACGCACTCGTAACGATCGAATACGGGCTGAACGCGCCGGTGCACTCCCTGTAACCGGAGTTAATGGAGTCCCAGACGGTCCAGATGGGACAGAACCTGCTTGGGGCGGTTGGTGATGATCGCGTCGACACCGAGCTCGGCGCAGAGTTCGACGTCCGCCGGCTCGTCCACCGTCCACACGTGCACCTGGTGTCCCGCGCGCTTCAGCTTGGCCACGTATCCGGGGTGGTTGCGCACGATGCGCATGCCCGGGCCTGCGATGCGGACGCCTTCGGGGAGGCGTCCGTCACGGTGGCGCGGCGAGACGAACTGCATCAGGTAGACGGTCGGCAGCATCGGCGACGCGGCCCGCACCCGGTGCAGCGAACGCGCGGAGAAGCTCATGACCCGGATCGGCGAGTCGGCCTCACTGGAGGGGGCGTCCAGACCGAAGCGCTTGAGCAGCAGAAGCAGCCGCTCCTCGACCTGGCCCGCCCAGCGCGTGGGGTGCTTGGTCTCGATCGCCAGCCGCACCCGACGCCCAGAGGCATTACTTTCGGCCACCAGCTCAAGGAGCCGCTCCAGGGTCAGCACGGACGTGGCCTCGCCCGCGGAGCCCTCCCAGTCGGGCCCTTCGTCGGCCTCGCCGTGCTGCTTCTTCCAGGACCCGAAGTCCAGCGCGGCGAGATCGGCGAGTTCGAGGGCGGAGACGGCCCCGCGGCCGTTCGACGTACGGTTGACGCGCCGGTCGTGGACGCACACGAGGTGCCCGTCGGCGGTGAGCCGTACATCGCATTCGAGGGCGTCGGCACCGTCCTCGACCGCCTTCTTGTAGGCGGCCAGCGTGTGTTCGGGAGCGTCCTGGGAGGCTCCGCGGTGGGCGACGACCTGGATCTGGTGCTGTCGTGCGAGGGTCACCGCGTCATGGTGCCATCACGGGGTACCCGACGGCTCGCCGGACGGCACCCTCCGGGAGCGCCGGACACACAGGCTCGGCTTATGGTGCCCTGACAGCCCATGGGAAAAGCTGACCGCAGACAGATGTTCAGAGATGACAGCTGCACAGTTGGCACAGCCAGGCCGTGACCGAGAACGTACGCAACGACAGCATGGACCGAGGAGAAGAGCTGTGAGCACCGAGAACGAGGGCAACGAGGTACCCAAGGCCCCGTCCGCGCCTCCTGCGCCGGTGGACGCTCCCGCTGTTCCTGCCGACTCCGCTGCCGCGGGTCCTGCCGCCGGTTCCGCCGGTTCCGCCGGTTCCGCCGGTTCTGCCGGTTCTGCCGGTTCTGTCGCCGGGGCCGAGCCCGGCGCCGCGGCTCCGGCCCACGCGGGGGCTCCGCAGGCCGCTCCGGGGCACGCCCCCGGGGCCGCTCCCGCCGCCGGGAACTGGCCGCCTCCTCCGCCGCCGCCCGCCGTTCCCTCGTACGCCACGGCCGGCGGTTCCGGATCGGGCTGGGGGGCCTCGTACCACCCGCAGGAGCCGAAGCCCGGCGGCCGGCGCGGCGGCCTGGTCGCCGCGGTGCTCGCCGCCGCCCTGATCGCGGGCGGTATCGGCGGCGGCGTCGGCTACTGGGCGGCCGAGCGGAACGACGACAGCACGGGTTCCACGACGGTCTCCGCCGCGGACACCCCCGCCGACCTGAAGCGTGAGCCCGGCTCCGTCGCCAAGACCGCGAACGACGCGCTGCCGAGCGTCGTGACCATCGAGGCGCAGAGCGGCGGTGGCGAGGGCGGCACGGGCACCGGCTTCGTCTACGACAAGCAGGGCCACATCCTCACCAACAACCACGTGGTGGCGTCGGCCGCGGAGGGCGGCAAGCTCCAGGTGACGTTCTCGAACGGCAAGAAGTACGCCGCCGAGGTCATCGGCCGCGCCGAGGGCTACGACGTGGCGGTCATCAAGCTCAAGAACGCCCCCGAGGGCCTGAAGCCGCTCGCCCTCGGCAACTCCGACCGCGTGGCCGTCGGCGACTCGACCATCGCGATCGGCGCCCCCTTCGGTCTGTCGAACACCGTCACCACCGGCATCATCAGCGCCAAGAACCGCCCGGTGACCTCCAGCGACGGCGGCCAGAGCGGCAAGAGCTCGTACATGAGCGCGCTGCAGACCGACGCGTCCATCAACCCCGGCAACTCCGGCGGCCCGCTGCTCGACGCGCGCGGTGCGGTCATCGGCATCAACTCCGCGATCAAGCCCGCCGAGAGCGGCGGCGGCCTCGGCGGTGGCGGCGGCCAGTCCGGCTCGATCGGCCTGGGCTTCGCGATCCCGGTCAACCAGGCCAAGCAGGTCGCCCAGCAGCTGATCAAGACGGGCCGGCCCGTCTACCCGGTGATCGGCGCCTCGGTCTCCCTGCAGCAGGAGGGCAACGGCGCGACCATCAGCCGGGAGGGCGTGGGCGCCACGCAGCCGGTCACCCCGAACGGCCCGGCGGACAAGGCGGGCCTCAAGCCCGGCGACGTCATCACGAAGCTGGACGACATGGCGGTCGACAGCGGCCCGACCCTGATCGGCCAGATCTGGACCCACAAGCCGGGCGACACCGTCAAGATCACGTACCAGCGCGACGGCAAGGAGCACACGGTCGACGTGACCCTGGGCCAGCGCAAGGGCGACAGCTGACCCGCTAGTCTTGTCCTCGCGCCGTCCTGATTCCGTTTCCGGTGGGACGGCGCGGGGTGGGTTGCCCGAGCGGCCTAAGGGAACGGTCTTGAAAACCGTCGTGGTTCACGCCACCGTGGGTTCAAATCCCACACCCACCGCAGCTGGTCGGCGTACGAGCCGGTCGTAAGGGGTGCTCCCGTACAGGGGGCGCCCCTTTTTCGTGTGTTCGGCGTGGTGGACGGGGCGGCGTGGTGGTGTCGGGCAGGGTCTGGCGGGTGGACGATGAACTTGAGGTGACCGCCGCGCGCGTGAGTCTGAGCCGTGCCGCCCCCTTCCGCCGGCGCACGCTGGCCGCAGCGCTCTTCGGCTTCGCAGGGGCAGGGGCCGTGCTGGCGGGGCTGCCCGACAGCGCGGCCCAGGCTGCTTCGGGTGGGCGGGACGCCGGCTCGGACCAGCCCGGGCTGCCGTCGCTGTTCGGGTCCGAGAACCGTGTGATGCGTACGCGCGAGCGCGTCATGGCCGTGACGTTCAACGCGGCCTGGGGCGTCGACGGGCTTGGCACCGTCCTTGGCGAACTGACCCGACGGCACCTGCCCGCCACGTTCTTCCTGACCGGTGACTTCGCCGACCGGCATCCCGAAGCAGTGCGGCGCATCGCGCTCGAAGGGCATGGCCTCGGCAACCACTCCTACAGCCATCCCTACTTCAAGGACCTGACCGCTGCGGGGAGGGCCCGGGAGGTCCGTGCAGCGGACAAGGCTCTGCGTACGGCCGGGGCGGGGCGCAACCTGCCCCCGTTCTTCCGGTTCCCCTACAGTGCCACCAGCCCCGCTCACATCAAGGAGCTCAACGCGCTCGGATTCGCCGACATCGAATTCACCGCCGACACCAACGGCTGGAAGGGCGCCGAGGGCGGCATGACCGTGGAGCGCGCGGTGGGCAGAGCACTGGACGCCCTGCGTCCGGGACTCATCCTGCAGATGCATGTCGGCACGCCTACGAAGAACGGCATCGTGATCGACGCGGGGGCCCTGCCACGGATTCTCGATGGCGCTGTCGCTCGCGGCTACCGGGTCATCGATCTCCGTACGCTCCTCACCCGACCGGCACCGGCACGGGGACGGGCAGGGGAACGGGCACGGTCATAGGGCGGCTGGTGGGCGGCTGGATTGCGACCGCCCTCCGCTTCCCGCGCAACGCGCGAGCGCGCCACCGAGAAGGAAGGGCGGTGGCGCGCTCGGCTGGGGCCGTGTGGGGCGGGCTGGGGCCCTTACGGCGTGATGTGACTGGTCAGTCGTTGACGCAGGTGTTGCCGAAGGCCGGGTTGAGCAGGCCGATGATGTCAATGGTGTTGCCGCAGAGGTTGATCGGGACGTGGACCGGGACCTGGATGGCGTTGCCCGAGATGACGCCCGGCGAGTTCACGGCAGCACCCTGAGCTCCGGCGTCGGCGCTGGCGAGGCCGGCGCCGCCCATGATGAGGGCACCGGTGCCCAGAACGACAGCGGTGGTCTTCTTCATTGCGGACATGCTTGTTTCTCCTTGAGTACGTGCCAGTCGAAAGGCGCCCCGCCGGGCCACAACACGACGTCGCTCCGGCAGAGGAGCAGCACACCTGTCGGGCGCCCGCGTGACCAACGCTTCACCGCGCCCTCGGACACGTTCCTGCCCTCCATTCGGGGCACGCCGGGGTCAGGCGCGGCCCGTCAGGCGTGCTGCCGAGGCGATCGTCGAGTGGGCCTCCCGCTCGGTGAGGCCGACGCGGAGGGCGGCGTCGGTGAGCTGTGGGGCCAGGGCCTCGCCGATGCCGTTCTCGTAGGCACGGCAGGCGGCCCAGAAGAGACGCGTGTTGCGCTGGCCCTCGTGCGCCGCGAGCACGAACTGCACGAGGCCATGGCCACGTTGGGTCTCCGCAGAGGCGTGCCCGGCCGGGTGGGACGGCTGGTGGGGCGGCTGGTGGGGCGGTTGGTGAGCGGCGTGCGGCGGGGGTACGAGCAGGCGCAGCAGGGCGGGCGGGCAGGGGGCCGGCGGGAGGTGGGCCGTGCCGGGAACTGTGTTGTAGACGCCGTGTTCGGTGCGGGAGCCGGGGCCGACGAGGTAGCCGCCCGCGCCCCTGATGTCGATGCCGGGCGCGAGCCGGCCCGCCGAGTTGGGGACCACGGCGCCCGGGGGGCCCGCCAGCCAGAGGTGGCGGCCGCCGCTCGGCGTCGTCACGACGACGGTGTCGGGGATCGTGAAGAGGTGGCGCAGGGCGAGTTCGCGCAGGGCCGCCGGAGCGTCCGTACCGGACTTGGTGTCCAGGTCGATGCCGATCAGATGGTGCGGCGGCAGTCCGCAGGCGATGCCGTAACCGGTGGTCCAGGGGGCGGCGGCGAAGAGTTCTCGGATGCGCCGCGGGTCGGTCGACGCGTCGTACACGCCATGTCCGAGGCGGCCGCATTCACCGTGGCAGAGGGCCGGGTGGGGCTCGTCGTGGTGAGGGGAGCGCAGGGCGGGGAGCTTTGTGCGGGACAGCGGGATGACCGCGAGGCCGCGCTCGGCGGCGGACAGGGCGTGGGCGAGCGCGAGGGTGCTGGTCCGGCGGTCGGGGGCGTTGCGGGCGCTGTGGGCGCTGTGGGCGTTGTGGGCATTTTGGGTGGCGGGGTGGTGGGCGGCGGCCTGGCGCTCGATGTCCTGGCTGTCGCCGTACTGGCTGTCGCCGTACTGGCTGTCGCCGTACGGGCGGTCGCCGTTCCGGTGTTCGTCGGCAGGGTGTTCGGAGGCGGAGCTGTCGGCGGTGGGGCGCCCGGCGGATCGAGGCTCGGTGGAGGGGTGTTCGGCGGCATGGCGGTCGATGGGGGCCATGACTTCATGTTCGTACACACGTTCGAAGAAGGGAAGAGGGGGTGGTCCGGAGATGGCGGGGGTGGTGCGTTTCCGGAGGGGCGGCGCCCCCTCGCGCGGGCCTCGGCGGGTGGCTCTGCGGGGTGCTGCCGTAACGCTTCACCCCGTGCGGCGCCTGGTGTGAGCTGCGGTTCGGCGAGGGCGGCGCGGGGCCGGTCCGTGACGCGGTCCGGACTCAGGGGGCGCGCGGCACGTTTATCGGCATGTCATCACGCTTGCGGGGGAATCGGGGCTTCCTGGGTGGTTCGCCGGGGATTCGGTGGGCAACTCTGGAGTCGCGACGCCGCACAGAACTCCAAGGCGGTCGGCCAACTGCCTTGGGAAAAGCCGCACTTCGGGTACGCCCGGCTGAAAGCCGGTGTGTACCTCCTGCTCTGGAGGAATTGACATGGCAAGCATCCGTACCGCCCGCATCATCGCCGCCGCCGCTGCCGTACCGCTGGCTGCGGCGCTCTTCTCGGGCGTCGCGATGGCCGACAACGGAGCCTTCGCGAACAACGGATCCAATGCGGGCGTGGCGACCGTGAACGGCAGCGGCGTCGGCCACAACAACAACGGCAACTCGTCCACGACGCAGCAGCAGGCCGTCGGCAACGGCGCCTCCAACCAGAGCAACACCGCCCAGGTGAACGGTTCCGCGTTCACGGCGATCGACCAGTCGAACGAGAACATCGCGGTCAACTTCACCGAACTCTGGTGAGCCGACGGCCCCCGGAGTCGCTCGGGACGACTCCAAGGGGCGTGCGCTGTGGGGTGTGACGTCCTGTGCGGCGGTGCTTCGGCGTCGCCGCACAGGCGTGTTTGGGGGTACCGCGCAGGCGTGCTCGGGGGGCGTCGCCTTCAGAAGGCGTCCAGGCCCGGCGTTCAGGTCAGGCGTCCAGGTCCGGCTTCGGCGGCCCACGTCCCTACGCGTCGGCGGCGGGTGATCTCTTGACACCGGGACGGTATCTGACGGACAGTCAGAAACCCTGTCGGTACGAGATAGACCCGAGACGGAGAGGCCGCCACCGTGCACCTCGCCCCCACCGAACGCCAGCGCCGACTCCGCGCCGAACTGCGCACGTACTTCCGGGACGTGATGCCCGAGGGGCCGCCCGCCGCGACGGACGGGCGGGCCCAGCGCCGCCTGCTGCGGCGCATCGGCGCCGACAGGATGCTCGGCCTCGGCTGGCCCGTCGAGTACGGCGGCCAAGGATGCGGCGCCGACGAGCAGTTCATCTTCTTCGACGAGGCCTACCGGGCGGGCGCGCCGGTGTCGATGGTCACCCTGAACACCGTCGGGCCGACGCTCATGAAGTACGGCACGCAGGAGCAGAAGGCCGCCTTCCTGCCCCGCATCCTCAGCGGCGACCTCGTTTTCGCGATCGGCTACAGCGAGCCTTCCGCCGGGACGGATCTGGCGTCACTGCGGACCAGGGCGGTGCGCGTCGCCGGTGCGGGTGATGTCGGTAGCGCTGGTGGGGCTGGTGGGGCTGGTGGGGCTACTGGTGCCGGTGATGGCAGTGGTGGCGACCGCCGCGGCGACGCCTGGGTCATCGACGGCCAGAAGATCTTCACCTCGAACGCGCAGAACGCCGACTGGATCTGGCTGGCCTGCCGCACCGACCCCGACGCCCCCAAGCACCAGGGCATCTCGATCCTGCTCGTGCCGACCGACGACCCCGGCTTCTCCTGGACGCCGATCGAGACGGTGGGCGGCCTGACGACGACGGCGACCTACTACGACGGGGTCCGCGTGCCCGCCGCGAATCTCGTCGGCGTGGAGAACGGCGGCTGGGGCCTCATCACCAACCAGCTCAACCACGAACGGGTGGCCCTCGCCGCGGTCGGCATGCAGGCGGAGGACTTCTACGCGGCGGCCCTGGACGCTGCGCGGACACCCGATCCGGTGACGGGCGAGCGCCGGATCGACGCGGCGTGGGTGCGGTCGAGGTTGGCCGAGGCGCATGCCCGGCTGGCGGCAACGCGCCTGCTCAGCTGGCGTCTGGTGGGTGATGTGGGCGCGGGTGCGCCGGCGCCGGGCGACGCGAGCGGCGTGAAGTTCATGGGAACCGAATCAGCGGTGGCGGTGTACCGCATGTGTCAGGAGATCACGGGTGAGGCGGGGCTGGTCCGGGCCGGTTCGCCGGGCGGGTTCGGGGACGGGGAGCTGGAGCGGATGAACAGGGCCGCGCAGATCAACACGTTCGGGGGCGGGGTGAGCGAGGTGCAGCGCGAGATCGTCGCGACGATGCGGCTCGGCATGCGGAGGGGACGGCGGTGAAGGACATCGCGTACGAGGAGTTGCAGGCGTTCGAGGGCAGGGCGGCGGAAGAGGCGGGGCGCGGCAAGGACCCGGTCAACCGGCCGATGATCAGGCACTGGTGCGAGGCGATGGGCGACGGCAACCCCGCGTACGGGGGCGCGGACCCGGTGGCTCCGGCGACGATGCTGCAGGCCTGGACGATGGGCGGCCTCTCCGCGAACGGCGGCCGCTTCCGTGCCCACGACGAGCTGTTCGCGCTGCTCGACGGCGCGGGGTACACCTCGGTGGTCGCCACCGACTGCGAGCAGGAGTATCTGCGGGCCCTGCGGCCCGGCGACGAGATCACCTTCGACGCGGTGATCGAGTCGGTCTCGGAGCGCAAGACGACCAAGCTGGGGACGGGCCACTTCGTCACCACGCGGATGGACGTCCGCGTCGGCGACGACCTCGCCGGGACCCACCGCTTCCGCATCCTCAAGTACGCGCCGGTGAAACAGCGGCCGAAGGGCGAGCGGCCCACGGGTGAGCAGCCCAAGGGCGGGCAGCCCAAGGGTGAGCGGCCCCGACCGGTCGTCAATCGCGACAACGCCGGGTTCTGGGCGGGCGTCGCCGAACACCGCCTGCTGATCCAGCGCTGTGACGGCTGCGGCGAGCTCCGCTTCCCCTGGCTTCCGGGGTGCAACGCCTGCGGATCGCCCGTGTGGGATGCGGTCGAGGCGAGCGGTGACGGCACGGTCTATTCGTACGTCGTGATGCACCATCCGCCCTTCCCGGCCTTCGATCCGCCCTATGCCGTGGGCCTCGTAGAGCTGGCGGAGGGTGTGCGGATCGTCAGCAACATCGTCGGAGTGCCGTACGACAAAGTGCGCATCGGGATGTCGGTGCGGCTCGAATTCCGGCGGGTGGACACGGAGTTGGAACTGCCGGTGTTCCGGGCCGTGGACGTGGCGGGAGGCGCGGGCTGACATGGACTTCACGCCTACGCAGGAGCAGGCGGCCGCGCGCGATCTCGCCGGGGAGATCTTCGCCGACTTGGCCACCCCGGAGCGGCTCGCGGCGGCGGGGGCCGGTTCGGACGCCGAGCTGTTCAAGGCGCTGTGCGCGGCGGGGCTGCCGGGCGCGGTGGAGGACGTCGGGCTTCTCGGCCTCGTGCTGCTCCTTGAGGAACAGGGCCGGGTCACCGCGCAGGTGCCGTTCGCGGCGAGCTGTGTCTACGGCCTGCTGGCGGTGGCCGCGCACGGCACGTCCGAGCAGCGGGACCGCCTGCTGCCCGCGCTGCGGCAGGGGAGCGCGGTCGCCACGGGGGCGCTGCCCGCCCGGGTCGGGGTCGAGGTGTCCACGGGTGGGGCCGAGGCGTCCATGGTCAGGGGTGAGGCGGCCGCGGGTGGGGGCGGGGCAGCCATGGACGAGGCCGAGGCGTCCAGGGTCAGGGGTGAGGAGGCCACGGGCGGGGTCGGGGCAGCCGCGGACGGGGCCGGAGGGCCCACGCACGGGGCGCTGAGCGGTGTGGTGCCGTGGGTGCCCTGGCTGCGGGACGCGACGCACGTCCTGGTGGCGGCGGGTGACCGGAGCCTGTGGCTGGTGCGGGCGGCCGACGCGCGGGTGGAGCCGGTCGAGCTGACCGCGCCCTGGGCGGCGGGGCGGCTCGTCCTCGACCGGACCCCCGGGGAGCGTCTCGGCGGCCCCGCGGCGTACGAGGACGTACGGGCCGGTGCGCGCACCGCCTTCGCCGGGCTGCAGGCCGGGGTGTGCGCGGGGGCGCTGGCCCGCGCGGTGGCCCACACGAACGAGCGGGAGCAGTTCGGCCGCCCCCTCGCCGCCAAGCAGGGCGTCCAACTGCGCGCCGCCGACGCGCATATGGACACGGAGGCGATCAGAGTCACGGCCTACGAGGCGGCCTGGCGCCGCGACGCGGGCCTCCCGTACGCCACGCACGCGCTCACCGCGGCCTGGTGGGCGTCGGAGGCAGGGACCCGCGTCGTGCACGCGGGCCAGCATCTGCACGGCGGCACGGGGGCCGACCTCGACCATCCCGTCCACCGGCACTTCCTGTGGGGGCGGCAGCTGGACGCGTATCTGGGCTGTGGCGGCGAAGTCCTGGAGGAGTTGGGTGAGTTGATCGCCATGGGGGACTCGGTAGGGGAGTCGGCATGACGCAGAACAGGGGACAGAACCCGAAACAGGGCGGGGAGCAAGGCATCAGGCAGGGCGAAGAGCTGCCGCCGCTGGAGATCCCGATCACCCGCACACTGATCGTCGCCGGCGCCATCGCCTCCCGCGACTACCAGGACGTGCACCACGACGCGGAGCTGGCGCGGGCCAAGGGCTCCCCCGACATCTTCATGAACATCCTCACCACGAACGGCCTGGTCGGCCGGTACATCACCGACCACTTCGGCCCCGCCGCCGTCCTGCGCAAGGTGGCGATCCGGCTCGGGGCGCCCAACTATCCGGGAGACACGATGGTGTTGACGGGGACCGTCGAGCGGGTCGACCCCGCGCCCGGGGGCGAGACGGCCACCGTCAGGGTCGTCGGGGCCAACGGCATCGGCAGCCACGTCACCGGCACGGTCACGGTGACCGTCCCCGCGGGAGGTGCCGCATGAGTGTCCGGCGGCGCGACGCTCTCGGCGGCAAGGCCGCGATCGTCGGCATCGGGGCGACGGAGTTCTCCAAGGACTCCGGGCGCAGTGAGCTCAAGCTGGCCGTCGAGGCGGTGGGCGCCGCGCTCGACGACGCGGGACTGACCCCGGCCGACGTCGACGGCATGGTCACGTTCACCATGGACACCAACCCCGAGATCACCGTCGCCCAGGCGGCCGGCGTCGGGGAGCTGTCCTTCTTCTCCCGCATCCACTACGGCGGCGGCGCGGCCTGCGCCACCGTCCAGCAGGCGGCGCTCGCCGTGGCGACGGGGGTCGCCGAGGTCGTCGTCTGCTACCGCGCGTTCAACGAACGCTCGGGCCGCAGATTCGGCTCCGGCGTACAGCGGCGCGAGCCCTCCGCCGAAGGCGCCGCGCTCGGCTGGTCCCTGCCCTTCGGCCTGCTCACCCCCGCCTCCTGGGTGGCGATGGCAGCCCAGCGCTACCTCCACACGTACGGCCTGACGCCGGACGCCTTCGGCCACGTGGCCGTCATGGACAGGAAGTACGCGGCCACCAACCCCGCGGCGTACTTCCACGGCAAGCCGATCACGCTGGAGGACCACGCCGCCTCGCGCTGGATCGTCGAGCCCCTGCGCCTTCTGGACTGCTGCCAGGAGACGGACGGCGGCCAGGCGATCGTGGTGACGAGCGTGGAGCGGGCCCGCGGCCTGCCCCGCCCGCCTGCCGTCATCGCGGCGGCGGCCCAGGGCGCGGGCCGGGCGCAGGAGCAGATGACCAGCTTCTACCGCGACGACCTGAGCGGGCTGCCCGAGATGGGGGTGGTGGCCCGGCAGCTGTGGCGGACCTCGGGTCTGGCTCCGGCCGACATCGACGTCGGGATCCTCTACGACCACTTCACCCCGTTCGTGCTGATGCAGCTGGAGGAGTTCGGGTTCTGCCCGCCCGGTGAGGCGACGGGCTTCGTCGCCGAGGAGCGGCTCCCCCTGAACACGCACGGCGGCCAGCTGGGCGAGGCGTATCTGCACGGCATGAACGGCATAGCGGAGGCCGTCCGGCAGGTGCGCGGCACATCCGCGAATCAGATACCCGACGCCGCGCGGATTCTGGTGACGGCAGGCACGGGTGTCCCCACATCGGGGCTGATTCTGGGGTCAGACGGCTGAACGCAGCGCGTGTCCCCGGTCTGTGGCGCGGTTCGGGACGTTCCCTCGCCTTATGCGTCTGAGAAAGCTGATCATTGGACTGGCCCTGGTCCTGACCGCCCTGACCGCGGACCTGTCGGCGTCACCACCGGGCATCGCGGCCGAGCACACCACGGCGACCGCGGGCGGTGCGGCCCGGCCGGGCGCGCAGGCGGCCGCCAAGATGTCGACCTTCCGCGGCCGGGCCTTCGACACCTGCATCACCCCGTCCACCGACACCATGCGGCGCTGGAAGGGGTCCGGCTACGGCGCCGTCGGCATCTACTACGCGGGCCGCGGCCGGGCCTGCAAGAACCAGTCGCAGCTGAACCACGGCTGGATGCGCGCGATGAAGCGGATGGGCTGGCGGGTCCTCCCGGTGTACGTCGGCTCGCAGTCGCCGTGCGTCGTCGCCAAGAACAAGAAGCACGTGAGCATCGGACGGGACCCCTGGGGCCGGGGAAGGAGCGAGGCGCGCGACGCGGTACGCGCGGCGAAGGCCATCGGCATCCGGCAGCAGAGCCCCCTCTACCTGGACATGGAGGCCTACACCTACCGCACGAGGAGCTGCGCCGACCCCACGCTCTCCTTCGTGAGGTCCTGGGACCGCGAAGTGCGCAGGCAGGGCTACGTCCCCGGGTTCTACAGCAGCGCCAGCGCCGGAGTGCGGCACATGGAGCTGGCTCGGCGGGCAGGTGCGCGGGACCTGCCGGCGGTGATGTGGTTCGCGCGCTGGCACACCGAGCCGGCCCTGTACCGGGAGCCCATGCTGAGCAGCCAGGCATGGCGTCCGGCCCGGCGTATCCACCAGTACGCGGGGAACGTGAAGGAGCGCCACGGCGGGCGCACACTGCTGATCGACCGCAATTACGTGCACGCTCCCGTGGCGCGCATCGGCTAGCTCGCCGCCGGGCCACCCGCTGCCCCGGTGACAGGATGCGCCGGGGCGGCTCTCGGGGGTGAACCCTCACAGGGGCGCTCCGCCGCCTCCACCTGTAGGAGGTGGAGGCAACCCCACTCGTACAACCTGAGGCGGACACCGCTTCGGGACCTGCGGCCGATCCGCAGAAGTAGGGGGCGCTTCTAGCGTGGAGCCATGACCGCATCCATGGTGTCCGTGTGCACCAGCGCATCGCAGGCCGCGACGCGGCGCTCAGGTCCGACCCGGGCCAACGGGCCCGCCTCGTACCCGTCGTTCGCGTCCTACGTACGGGCACGCCAGTCCGTACTGCTGCGCACCGCCCGCTCGCTGACCGCGAATCCGAGCGATGCCGAGGACCTGCTGCAGACCGCGCTCACCAAGACGTATGTCGCGTGGGACCGGATCGAGGACCACCGTGCGCTCGACGGCTATGTGCGCCGTGCCCTGCTGAACACGCGTACGTCGCAGTGGCGCAAGCGCAAGGTCGACGAGTTCGCGTGCGACGAGCTGCCGGAGCCCGAGGCCGCGCCGGCCGGGGACCCGGCCGAGCAGCAGGTGCTCCGTGACGCGATGTGGCACGCCATCATGAAGCTGCCGGCGCGGCAGCGGGCGATGGTCGTCCTCAGGTATTACGAGGACCTCAGCGAGGCGCAGACCGCCGAGGTGCTCGGGGTGTCCATCGGCACGGTCAAGAGCGCGGTGTCACGTGCGCTCGGCAAGCTCCGTGAGGACCCGGAGCTCACGCCCGTCCGCTGAGTCTGCGGTAGCGGCCGAGCGGGGTGGGACGCAGGGGGCGCGCGGGGCGGACGGAGCGTGGGGCGGACGGAGCGCCGCCAGGGGTGCGGCCGATCTGATCGATCATCCCCTGGAGTAGTGACATACCGAACGGTATGCGCGCAGAATCAGCGCAGCCCTTACTGCCGCGTAGGCGATGTCGCCCCAGGAGGACGCCGTGCTGAGCACGATGCAGGACGTACCGCTGACCGTCACCCGCATCCTCCGGCACGGCATGACCGTGCACGGGACATCGCAGGTCACGACCTGGACCGGCGAGGGCGCCCCGCAGCGACGCAGCTACCGCGAGGTCGGCGAGCGCACGGCACAGCTCGCCCACGCCCTGCGCGAGGAACTCGGCGTCACGGACGACGAGCGCGTGGCCACCTTCATGTGGAACAACGGCGAACACGTCGAGGCCTACTTCGCGGTGCCCTGTATGGGCGCCATCCTGCACACCCTCAACCTGCGGCTGCCCGCGGACCAGCTGACGTGGATCGTGAACCACGCCGCCGACCGCGTCATCATCGTCAACGGCTCCCTCCTCGGTCTGCTCGCGCCGCTGCTTCCGCAGCTGACGACCGTCGAACACCTGGTCGTCTCGGGCCCCGGCGACCGCTCCCTCCTTGCGGGCGCCCACCCCCGGGTGCACGAGTACGAGGAGCTGATCGCCGGCAAGCCCACCGTCTACGACTGGCCCGAGCTGGACGAGCGCGCCGCGGCCGCCATGTGCTACACCTCCGGCACCACGGGCGAACCCAAGGGCGTCGTGTACTCCCACCGCTCCATCTACCTGCACTCCATGCAGGTCAACATGGCGCAGTCGATGGGCCTTACGGACGCGGACACCTCACTGGTCGTCGTCCCGCAGTTCCACGTCAACGCCTGGGGCCTGCCGCACGCCACCTTCATGACCGGCGTGAACATGCTGATGCCGGACCGCTTCCTGCAGCCCGCCCCGCTCGCCGAGATGATCGAGGCGGAGCGGCCCACCCACGCGGCCGCCGTCCCCACCATCTGGCAGGGCCTGCTCGCCGAGCTCACCGCGAAGCCGCGCGACGTCGGCTCGCTCGGCCAGGTCACCATCGGGGGCTCGGCCTGCCCGCCGTCCCTGATGGAGGCCTTCGACCGGCTCGGCATGCGGGTCTGCCACGCCTGGGGCATGACGGAGACGTCCCCGCTCGGCACCGTCGCCCGCCCGCCGGCCCACGCCGCCGGCACCGACGAGGAGTTCGGCTACCGGCTCACGCAGGGCCGCTTCCCCGCCTCGGTCGAGGCCAGGCTGGTCGGCCCCGATGGCGAACACCTGCCGTGGGACGGCGAGTCGGCCGGCGAGCTGGAGGTGCGCGGCCCCTGGATCGCGGGCGCCTACTTCGGCGGCGCGGGCTGCGACGTCCTCAGGCCCGAGGACAAGTTCAGCGAGGACGGCTGGCTGAAGACGGGCGACGTCGGCGTGATCACCGCGGACGGCTTCCTGACCCTCACCGACCGGGCCAAGGACGTCATCAAGTCGGGCGGCGAGTGGATCTCGTCGGTCGACCTGGAGAACGCCCTGATGTCGCACCCGGACGTCGCCGAGGCCGCCGTCGTGGCCGTCCCCGACGAGAAGTGGGGCGAACGCCCGCTCGCCACGGTCGTGCTGAAGGAGAACGCGACCGCCGACTACGCCACCCTCCGCGACTTCCTCGCCGGAACCGTCGCCAAGTGGCAGCTCCCCGAGCGCTGGGCGATCATTCCCGCGGTCCCGAAGACCAGCGTCGGCAAGTTCGACAAGAAGGTGCTGCGCAGGCAGTACGCGGAGGGCGAGCTGGACGTCACGAAGCTCTGACGCGACCGGCGCCGAGGGTGTCACGGCCGCCGCCGCGTCCACGCCGGGCCGGTATCGCCGTGCTCGCCCAGCCGAGCGCGAGCCAGAGGGCGGCGACCGCGCACACGCCCGTCCACCCCCAGTGGGTGAACGCGGTGCCCGCGAGGGCCGAGGCCAGCGCGCCGCCCGCGAAACCGGCCACCACATAGGCGGTGTTGGCGACCGCCGGGGTGGAAGTGGTCGTCAGCGCCAGGGTCTGGTTGGCGACGTGGTTGGCGACCAACGCCGTGTGCAGGGCGACCGCCGCCGCGCACAGGGCCCACAGAGCGCCGCCGCCCAGCCAGAAGAGCGGCACGGAGACGGCCGCCGTGCCGTACGCGTACGAGACGACCTTGGCCGCGCCGAAACGGTCGACCAGGCCACCCGCGAGCGGTGCCACAACGGCTGCCGCGAGGCCGAAGAGACCGAAGAGGCCCGCGGTGGCGGTCGTCATGCCGTACCCCCCGTCGCCGTCGCCGGTGAGCAGCAGGGCCAGGGACGTCCACAGCGCGCTCCACGCCCCGTACATCCCGCCCTGACGGACACAGGCGCGCCGCAGGTCGGCGGAGCCCCGCACGACACCGGGCAGTTGGGCGAGACCGGCGAAGAGCGGACCCGTCCGGCGGCGGTGCTCGGCGGGCAGTACGGCGGCGGAGGCCAGACCGAGCAGCGCGGTGAGGGCGGCGGCGCCCACGAAGACAAAGCGCCATCCGAAGGCCTGGCCGACGAGGCCGCCGAGCACGCGGGCCGCGACGACCCCTGTGAAGAGGCCGGCTATGACCGCCGCGACATGGCTGGCCCGCCGGTGCGCGGGCGCCCGCTCGGCGACCAGCGGCACGAGCAGCTGCGGCACGACCGTCGCCGCGGAGGCCACCAGGACGGCGGCGGCGAGCGCGGTGGGCCCCGAGGCGGTCGCGCCCAGGGCGAGCGCCACCGCCGTGACGAGGGAGAGCGCGGCGACGAGTCTGCGGCGGTTCACCCTGTCACCGAGCGGGGCGAAGAAGAGCAGTCCCGCCGCATACCCGAACTGGGCCACCGACGCGATCCACGCCACGGCCGACGGGGTGGACCCGAAGTCGTGGGCCATCAGAGGGAGCAGCGGCGCGGCCAGATAAATGTTGGCGGCCGTCACCGCGGTGCAGACGGCGATGAGACCGAGGAAGACCCCGTGCGGGACGGGGAGAGGGCGCGGCGCCGCGCCTGTGCCTTCCCGGATGGATGCGGGGGTGGGACTGGAGGTGGAAGTGGAGGTGGAGGTGAGGGTGGAGGTGGAGAAGGTCGGGGACGGTGGTGGTGCTGAAGGCATGAGAGGGCTGTGCTCCTTCGCGTCTCCGCGACGAATGTGGCAACCAACTGGTTGGTTGGAAAAAAGTCTGCGCCTGCACGAGTCGCCATGTCAAGCAACCAACCAGTTGGTTACCCGAATGGGTTGGCCTACCCTGTCCGCATGGCAGTGAGAGACCCCGAGGCCACCAAGGCGCGGATCTTCGATGCGGCGGTCGCCGAGTTCGCGCGGTACGGCATCGCGGGCGCCCGCATCGACCGCATCGCGAGTCAGGCGAAGGCCAACAAGCAGCTCATCTACGCGTATTTCGGCAACAAGGCGGAGCTGTTCACGCAGGTTCTCGAGGCGCGCATGCTGGAGATGGCCGTCGCCAACCCCGTCGGCGCCGACGACATGGACGGTTGGATGGACCGGCTGATGGACTACCACGCCGCCCATCCCGAGCTGCTGCGCCTGCTCTTCTGGGAGGGCATCGAGTACGGCACGGACGAGCTCCCCGACGAGCGGGAGCGCCGCGACCACTACGACCGCAAGGTCGCCGTGCTCGCCGACGCCCAGGCCCGGGGCGTCATCGGGGACGAGATCCCCGCGTCCCACCTGCTCTTCATGGTGGTCGCGCTGGCCGGCTGGTCGACGGCCGTGCCGCAGATGCGGCGGATCCTCGTCGGCGACGAGGACGCGGACCGCGAGAGGTTGCGCGCCTCCATCAAGGCGGCGATGCGGCGCATAACGGCCTGAACCGTTCACACCGCCGGTGCGAACCGGCGGTGCGAACCGGCGGTGCGAACCGCCGGTTCAGACCGTCCGTTCGCGCCGCTAGTACGCGCCGCTAGTACGCGCCGCTAGTACGCGCCGCTAGTTCGTGCCGATCTTCGCCAGCAGGTCCACGATCCGGCCCTGCACCTCACTGCTGGTGGAGCGCTCCGCGAGGAACAGCACGGTCTCGCCCGCCGCGAGCTTCGGCAGTTCCGTCTCGTCGACGGCCGCGGTGTAGACGACCAGCGGCGTGCGGTTCAACTGGCCGTTCGCGCGCAGCCAGTCGACGATCCCGGCCCTGCGGCGGCGCACCTGGAGCAGGTCCATCACCACGAGGTTCGGCCGCATCTGCGCCGCGAGCGTCACCGCGTCCGCGTCGCTCTCGGCCCGCGCGACCTGCATGCCGCGCCGCTCCAGCGTGGCGGTCAGGGCGAGCGCGATCTCCTCGTGCTCCTCGATGAGGAGGACCCGCGGCGGGTGCTGCTCGCTGTCGCGCGGCGCGAGGGCCTTCAGGAGTACGGCGGGGTCGGCGCCGTACGCCGCCTCGCGCGTCGCCTGGCCGAGGCCCGCCGTCACGAGCACGGGCACCTCGGCGGCCACGGCCGCCTGCCGCAGCGACTGCAGCGCCGTGCGCGTGATCGGCCCGGTCAGCGGGTCGACGAACAGCGCTGCGGGGAACGCCGCGATCTGCGCGTCGACCTCCTCCCGGGAATGCACGATCACCGGGCGGTAGCCGCGGTCGCTCAGCGCCTGCTGCGTGGCGACGTCGGGCGCGGGCCACACCAGGAGACGGCGCGGGTTGTCGAGCGGCTCGGGCGGCAGCTCGTCGTCCATCGGCTGGGGCTGGGGCCGGTTCGCGACCTCGACGGCGCCGCCGGGGCCGTCCAGCGGCTCGGGACCCTCGTCGGCGTCCTCGTCCGGAGCGCCGATCGCGTACGAACGTCCGGCGCCCTCGGTGGTGGAAGCGATACGGGACTGGGGGTGCGCCGGGGCGTGCGGCTGGGGCTGCGGGTGCGGGCGCGCGGAGGTCTCGGGACGCTCGTCGGCCGCGGGGTCGGGGGGCGTGCCGAGCCGACGCCGCCGCCCGGAGCCACCGAGCGTGTGCGACTGCGCGGCGCCCGCCTGCGGCTGACCCGGACCGGTCTGCGGCGCCTGCGGGTCGGCAGGGGTCTCCGGTGCCGGCATCGGTCCCGCCGCGGCGGCTGCTGGCTGCCCGGGCTGCGGTGCCTGGGGCGGCAGCGGGGGCTGCGGGGGCTGCGGGGACTGCGTTGCCTGGGGCGACGGGGAGATCCGGGCGTTGCGCGGCGGCTGCTGACCCTGGCCGGGTACGGCCGCACCGGGTACGGCTGCACCGGGCTGCGGGCCGCCCTGCGGACCGGCTGCCTGCGGACCACCGCGCTGCTGGCCGATCTGCCGGCCGAACGGCACGCCCTGCCCGAGGGTCCGCACGCTGATCGAGCGCCCCTGCGTCGAGTGGGGGTCCCCGGACGGGGCCTCGGCGGGCAGCGGCTGGGCCGCCCGGTTCGGCGACGGGATGCCGTGCGCCGGAGTGCCCGCGGAGTGTGGAGTGCCCGCGGAGTGCGGGGTGCCCGCGGAGTGTGGAGTGCCCTGGGCGGGCACGCCGCCGGGCGGAGTGGTGCCGTCGGGCCACGGCTGCGGCGCGGGCAGCGGCCCGGGACCGGCGCCCCGAACGCCCTGCTGGGGCTGCGCCTTCTCCGGAGCCTGGGCACCCTCAGCGGGAGCCCCCTGACCAGGAGCCCCCTGACCAGGCACCCCAGGCACCCCAGGCGCCTGCGGGGCGCCCGTCCGGCGGGAGCGGCGGCCCGTCGGGGCCTGTGCCGGGTGAGGCTGCGGCGGCGTGTGGTCGTCGTCCCCGCGACGCGCGGCCGCCGCGTGCTGGCCGGTGATCTCCTGCGCGGCCGCGTACTCCTGGCCCGCCGCGTGCCCCGCGGGGGCGTACCCCGCGACGTCCTGGCCCGGCGTGCGGTCGGCCGCGGCGGGCGGCAGCGCGAAGACGCGCCCGCTGTTCGCCTCCTCCGCGGTGGCACGCTCCTTGGCGGCCGCCAGCGCCCGTCGCGCCCGCCGACCCGTGGGCCGCGCACCCGCGTCGCCGTGTCCGGCCCCGGCCTCGACGGCGGCGAGCTCGACACCTGTGCCGACACCTGTGCCGACACCCGGGTCGGCGCCGGACGTGCCGGACGGCCCCGAAGCCAGCGCGGGCAGCGCGTGCTGCTCACCGGCGCGCCGGGCGCGGCGCCCGGTCGATGCTTCCCCGACGGGCACACCCTGCGGCGGCACCGTCTCGCCCAAAGCGGCGGATCCGGCCGCGTGTTCGGCCGCCGTCATCACGGCGCCTTCCGTACCCTCGGCGGCACTCGGCCGCCCGCGGCGCCGTCCCGTGCCGCCAGAAGCGCCACCGGAAGCGCCACCGGACGTCTCCGGAGCCTGCGCCCCCGCACCGGGGCCACTCACGGGGCCGGCAGCCGAAGGGCCGGCCACCGCATCGGTGGGCACCGGCCCACCGAACGTCTCCGGAGAGGCCTCCGTCGCGCGCCGGCCCCTGCGCCGCCCCGTACCGGTCGGGGAGGTGGCAGCGCCCCCTTCCGTATCACCGGCGGAAGAACCCCCGGCGGAATCCGATGCCCCGGCGGAAGTATCCGAGGCCTCCGAAGCACCGGTCTCCAGGAAGGAGTCCACCGACGCGCGCCGAGCCCGCCGACGCCCGCCACCCGACGTGGCCGAAGCCTGCTCAGGCACCACGACCGAACTACCGGGAACGGCCCCCGCCCCGGCAACGGCCCCCGCCCCAGGAGCGGACGAAACCACCATCTCCGTAGAGACCGTCCCCGTCCCCGTCCCTGTCCCCGTCCTCGTTCCCGTCCCCGACCGCGACCCCATCGGTACTTCGAGAACGTACGCACTGCCGCCCATGCCCGGCACCTCGTGCGTCTGCAGTACGCCTCCGTGGGCCCGCACGATGCCCCGCACGATCGGCTCGTGCACCGGGTCTCCCCCGGCGTACGGCCCGCGCACCTCGATGCGGACCACCTCGCCGCGCTGGGCCGCGGCCACCACGATGGTCGAGTCGACGTAACCGGCCGCGGCGGCGGCGCCGACTCCCGCGCGTGCGTTGCCGGTCGCGTCGATCCCCGCGACGTCAGCGACGAGATGCGCGAGCGCCGTGGCGAGCTGTTCCGCGTCGACCGTGAGCTCTATCGGCGGCGCGTGCACCGCGAACTGCGCGCGCCCGGGGCCGATCAGCTCGACCGCGCCCTCCACACCGGCGGCGACGACCGCGTCGAGCATGACCGTCGTACGGGAAAGCTGTGCGTCGCCCGCGTCGAGGCGCTGGAAGCCGAGGACGTTGTCGACGAGCGTGGTCATCCGGGCGTATCCGGCGGACAGGTGGTGCAGGACCTGGTTGGCCTCGGGCCACAGCTGGCCGGCGTCGTCGGAGGCGAGCGCGGCCAGTTCGCGGCGCAGCTCGTCGAGGGGGCCGCGCAGGGACGAGCCGAGGACGGCGAGCAGCTGCTCGTGCCGCGCGGCCAGGGACTCGTAACGCCCCTTCTCGCGTTCGGCCAGCTCTTCGAAGCGGTCCTTCTCGCGCTCGGCGAGCGCCGCGTACCGCTCCTGCTCGGCGGCGAGGGCCTCGGCCCGCTGCTCCTCGGCGGCCTTGATCTCCGCGGCGCGCTCCTCCGCGGCGGCCCTGAGCTCCTCCGCGTGCTGGGCGAGCGCTGCCTCGTACTTCTCGGCCAGCTCGTCGTAGGGCCTGCGGTCGGTGAAGGTCATCACGGCGCCGACCAGCTGGTCCCCGTCGCGCACCGGCGAGGTCGTCAGGTCGACGGGCACCTTGGCGCCGCTCTTGGACCACAGGACCTGCCCGCGCACCCGGTGCTTGCGTCCCGAGCGCAGGGTGTCGGCGAGCGGGGACTCGTCGTACGGGAAGGGCTCGCCGTCGGCGCGCGAGTGCAGGACCAGCGGGTGCAGTTCCTGCCCGCCGAGGTCGCTGGCGCGGAAACCGAGTATCTGGGCGGCCGCCGGATTGACGAGGACGACCCGTCCGTCGGTGTCCGTCCCGACGACGCCCTCGGCCGCGGCGCGCAGGATCATCTCGGTCTGCCGCTGCGAGCGGGCGAGTTCGGCCTCGGTGTCCACCGTGCCCGAAAGGTCCCTCACGACGAGCATCAGGAGTTCGTCGCCGGTGTACCCATGGGCGTCGTACGCGGCCCTGCCGTCCTCCAGCGGGGAGCTGGTGACCTCGACGGGGAACTCGTTGCCGTCCGTGCGCCGTGCGGTCATCCGCGTGGGTTTGGTGCGCCCGCGCTCGTCGATGGTGTCCGGGCGCCGCATGGATCCGGGGATGAGCCGGGAGTCGAACCCCGGCAGCAGATCGAGCAGACCGCGCCCCACGAGCGCGGTGCCGGGTGCCTCGAACGCCTCGAGCGCGATGGCGTTGGCGTTCACGACCGTGCCGTTGGCGTTGACGAGCACCAGCGCGTCCGGGAGGGCGTCGAGTATGGCTGCGAGGCGAGCAGCGCCTCGGGATGGCCTGCTGCTCACGACGACGCTTCCTCCCTGATTACCGCTTCTTGCCGACTCGCTCAGGCCATCTTGCCCGCCGGCCCGTGGCGTGTCACGGGAGGGAGTCTACGGGGAGAGGTCGTGCGCGCGATGCCGGATGAGAGGGAGGTCGCACGCAGAACGTGTGAGTTTTCCGTACTGCCTGGTCACGGCGAGGTCGCGGGCAGCACCGGCACGAGACCGTTCCACCGCCCGATCTCGCAGCCGTTGCTGCGGTCGTACGTGGCGTCGACGGGCCGCCCCTGCCAGGTCCCCTTGATGTGCGCGGTGGCGGGTCCGCCGTACTGCATCGTGCACATCGCGTCGCGCGGCACGGGCGCGAAGGGGTCCTTGCCGTAGACCGTGACGTCGTCGAGCCGCGCGCACGCGTCGGCCGCGTCCGGGTGCGTGCCCCCCGTCGGGTGGCAATTCAGTACGTACGTCCCGTCGCTCGGGCCCCCGGAGTCGGCGACCGTCACGGTGAGCCGGTCGGTGGGGGGTGTGAGGGGCGAGCCGGCGTGGGCGGTGGCGGGGACGGCGGACAGCGCGGCGGCGGAGGCGGCGGCGGTGAGGGCGAGACGACGCAGCATTTCGGGCTCCACGGAGAAGAGGGAAGGGGGACGGTGGCCGTCCTGGGACGGGTGGCTCTACCGCTCTAACGCCGTACGCCCCCCGACGTTGCGGTGGCGCGTATCGCTTTGCCCTGCGGACCGCGGGGCTAGTACCGTGGGGGCCGCGATTGGTGACGAGCCACCCGGCTGTGTCATCATCTGCACGCAACCACCCGCGCTCGCGCAGGTGTGCAAGCTGGAGGCGTCGCCTAGTCCGGTCTATGGCGCCGCACTGCTAATGCGGTTTGGGACTTAAATCCCATCGAGGGTTCAAATCCCTCCGCCTCCGCAGCTCGACCTGGAGCCCCGGTCCACTGGACCGGGGCTCCGGTGCGTTTTCGCAGCTCACAAGGGGTCCACCGAACGGATTTCACATGGCGGCGGCAGTCATGTAATGTTCTTCCTGTCGCCGCGAACGGGCCGAAGGGCCGGGAAGCGGAGACGAGAACAAAAGAAAAAACAAGCACTCGTAGCTTAACGGATAGAGCATCTGACTACGGATCAGAAGGTTGCAGGTTCGAATCCTGCCGAGTGCACACAGCCAAGAGGCCCCCGGAGATGATCCGGGGGCCTTTTGCGTTGTCCGTGCACAAGGAAACTCGGCGGGAAGATCGGGATCAGGATCGGGATCGGGGTCGCGGGAGTGGAGTGGCGTTGCGCGGGGCTCGGGTGGCCGAGTGGGAAGCCCGTGCTGCGGTGGGCGGGGGGCCGGGACAGCGCCCTCGCGTACGGGACGGACATCGGGTTCCGGGCCGTCGGTGAGCGGCGATGCGTCGGGGCCCGGGGGAATCCGTGTCCGCTGCGGGCCGTTGTGCCGGGGCGGGCCACGCAGGCGCGCTGTCCGGAGTGCGCGCGGCTCGACCGGGCGTTCTCGGTGGCGGCGGACGGCGTGCCCGACGATCCGCGTACGTACCGGGTGTACCTGGCGTGGTTCGGGCCCGGACTGGTCAAGGCCGGGATCACGGCGGAGCAGCGGGGCGGGGCGCGGCTCCTGGAGCAGGGGGCAATGGCCTTCTGCTGGCTGGGGCGGGGGCCGTTGATGGCGGCGCGGCGTACGGAGGAGCTGTTGCGGGCGGCGCTGGGGGTGCCGGACCGGGTGCCGTACGCGCGCAAGCGGGAGGTGCGCGGGGCGCTGCCCGGGTGGGCGGAGCGGGCGCGGGAGCTGGCGGAGCTGTACGGGCGGGCCGTGGGGCTCGACGGGTGGGCCGAGGCCTTGGAGCGGGTGGCGTTCGAGGCCGTGGACCACTCCGGGGCGTTCGGGCTCGACTCGGGCGGCGGGGCGTCGGACGCGGTGGTGCGGGAGCTGGTCGACGGTGGGGTCGTCGCCGGGCGCCTTGTCGCGGCGGCCGGGCCCGATCTGCATCTGGCGCTCGCGGACGGGGGCGTGCTGGTGGTCGACACGCGGATGCTCGTGGGGTGGGAGCTGGTGGCGGCCGACGCGGGGGCGGGCGTGACGGTGCCGGTCCGGGCCGTCGCGGCGGGGAGTGGCGGGAGCGGTGGGGGCGCCGAGCAGGACGGGCTCTTCTGACGGTTCGCGGCGCCCTGTCGTGCCGAGGGGACCGTTCGCTGACCGAATGGTCAAGTCTGCGCGACCGTTGGGCAAGAGACGGCGATCAGGGGTGGACGCGGGTGGGATGACGGGCCGAGTGTGGCGGCATGAGTGATCACGCGACAAGACCTGCCGGGCCCTTCGAACCGCCTTACTACGCCGTCGTCTTCTCCTCCGTGCGCACCGAGGGGGACCACGGGTACGGAGAGACCGCCGACCGGATGGACGAGCTGGTCGCGGAGGTGCCGGGGTACCTCGGCACCGACTCGGCCCGGACGCCGGGCGGCCTCGGCGTCACCGTCTCGTACTTCCGTGACGAGGAGGCCATCAGGGCCTGGCGGAGCGATCTGGAGCACCGTGCGGCACAGCGGCGGGGGCGCGAGGACTGGTACGAGACGTACGTCCTGCACGTCGCCAAGGTCGAGAGGAGCCACGGTTTTGAGCGGGAGTAGCGGCGGCAACGGAGGTGAGGGGAGCGGGGGTGCGGAGGCCGCCGAGGTGCGGCGGTTCCGGGAGCGGGTCGGGGTGCCCGGACTCATCGACGTACACACGCACTTCATGCCGGAGCGGGTGCTCAAGAAGGTCTGGGCGTACTTCGACTCCTACGCCACGACGGGCGAGGTGGAGTGGCCCATCACCTACCGGCACGAGGAGGAGCGGCGGGTCGCGCTGCTCGGGGAGTTCGGGGTGCGGGCCTTCACCTCGATGATCTATCCGCACAAGGCGGGGATGGCGGAGTGGCTCAACGGGTGGGCCCGCGACTTCGCGCGGCGCACGCCCGGGTGTCTGCACACCGCGACGTTCTTCCCGGAGCCGGGCGTGGACCGGTATGTGCGGGAGGCCGTCGAGGCGGGCGCCCGGGTCTTCAAGTCGCATGTGCAGGTGGGGGGTTACGACCCCAACGATCCGCTGCTCGAACCGGTGTGGGGCCTGCTCGCCGAGGCCGGTGTGCCGGTGGTCGTGCACTGCGGGTCCGGGCCCGAGCCCGGCAAGCACACCGGGCCCGAGCCGATCGCCCGGCTCCTCGCGCGCCATCCGCGGCTGCCGCTCGTCGTGGCGCACATGGGGATGCCCGAGTACGCCGAGTTCTTCGGCCTCGCGGAGCGGTACGCGGAGGTCCGCCTCGACACGACGATGGCGTTCACCGACTTCAGCGAGGCGCTGATGCCGTTCCCGGAGGAGGAGTCGGGGAGGCTGGCGGACCTGGGCGCGAAGGTGCTCCTCGGCAGCGACTTCCCCAACATCCCCTACTCCTACCTGCACCAACTGCGCTCCCTTGAGCGGCTGGGGCTCGGCGACGCGTGGCTGCGGGGGGTCGTGTACGGGAACGGCGCCCGGCTCTTCGGCATCGGCTGAGAGGGCCGGATCGCGGGGGCGGGGACGGGGGCAGGGCGGGGTTTCTCAGGGAATTCACAGGTTCGCGCAAGAGTGCTCTCAGAGGCGCGGCGCAGGGTGTCGCGTATGACCACGACCTCGCCCCAGGCACGTACCGAACTGCTCAGGCCGGACGGGAGCCCCGTCCGTGTACTCGTCGTGGACGACGAGGTGTCGCTCACCGACCTGTTGTCCATGGCCCTGCGCTACGAGGGCTGGGAGATCCGCAGCGCGGGCGACGGCGCGGAGGCGGTGCGGGCCGCCCGCGCGTTCCGGCCCGACGCCGTGGTGCTCGACATGATGCTGCCCGACATGGACGGCCTCGCCCTGCTCGGCAGGCTGCGCCGCGAGATGCCGGACGTGCCGGTGCTCTTCCTGACCGCGAAGGACGCGGTGGAGGACCGGATCGCCGGGCTCACGGCCGGCGGCGACGACTACGTCACCAAGCCGTTCAGCCTGGAGGAAGTGGTGGCGCGGCTGCGCGGGCTCATCCGGCGCGCGGGCGCCGCCGGCAAGCGCGGCGAAGCCACCCTGGTGGTGGGGGACCTGACCCTCGACGAGGACAGCCACGAGGTGACGCGCGGCGGGGACTCCATCCACCTCACCGCCACCGAGTTCGAGCTGCTTCGCTACCTCATGCGCAATCCGCGGCGCGTGCTCAGCAAGGCGCAGATACTCGACCGGGTGTGGAACTACGACTTCGGGGGCCAGGCCAACGTCGTCGAGCTCTACATCTCGTACCTGCGCAGGAAGATCGACGCCGGCCGCGAGCCGATGATCCACACGCGGCGCGGGGCGGGGTACCTGATCAAGGCCCCCGTGCCCGTATCCGTGTGAGCTCCGCGTGAGCTCCGTGTGAGACGCCTCCCGACACCCCGGCGGCGGCCGCGCACCCTGCGCACCCGGCTCGTCCTGTCCGCCGTCGCGCTGATCGCCGTCGTGTGCGCGGTGATCGGCACGGTCACCACCATCGCCCTCAAGTCACATCTGTACGACCAGTTGGACGGCGTGCTCGGCGACGTGGCGAAGCGGGCGTCCGGGCCCGCCGTCCTGCCGGGCGGCGGCGGGCTGCCGGGTGGTGGCGGCGACGGTCCCGGCGCGCACGACGACCCGCTGGAGTTCGTCTCACGGGGCCCGCAGGAGCTCGGCACCATCGGCGCGGAGGTGGGGCAGGACGGCTCGGTCGGGCGCGCCCTCGTCAGCACCGAGGCGGACGGCGACAGCGGCAGTCCGTTGCCGGACGCGACGCCGCTCGGCGACGACGGGACCGCCGCGCTGGCCGGCGTCCCGAGGGACGGCGAGGCGCACGACGTCGAGGTCCCGGGGCGCGGCGAGTACCGCGTGCGGTACACGACCGGCGTACGCGGCGACTTCCTCGTCGGCATCCCGACGGCCGAGGCGCAGAACACGCTCAACACGCTGATCGTCGTCGAGGTCTGTGTCACCGCGGCCGGTCTCGTCGCCGCCTCGCTCGCCGGGGCCGTCATGGTCGGTGTCGCGCTGCGGCCGCTGCGCAGGATCGCGGCGACCGCGACGCGCGTCGCCGAACTCCCCCTGCACAGCGGCGAGGTGGCGCTGCACGAGCGCGCCCCCGACGCCGACCCGCGGACGGAGGCCGGGCAGGTGGGCGCCGCGCTCAACCGCATGCTCGACCACGTCCACTCCGCTCTCGACGCGCGCCAGCACAGCGAGACACGGGTACGTCAGTTCGTCGCGGACGCCAGCCACGAGCTGCGCACGCCGCTCGCCTCGATCCGCGGATACGCCGAACTGACGCGCCGCGGGCGGGAGTCCACCGGCCCCGACACGCGGCACGCGCTCGGCCGGATCGAGTCCGAGGCCGAGCGGATGACCGGGCTCGTCGAGGATCTGCTGCTGCTCGCGCGGCTCGACGCGGAACAGCCGCTCTCGTACCGGAGCAGTGATCTCGCGCCGCTCGTCGTCGACGCCGTCAGCGATGCGCGGGCCGCGGGCCCCGATCACCACTGGCGCCTCGAACTCCCCGACGAGCCCGCCCTCGTCCACGCCGACGCCGCCCGCCTGCACCAGGTCGTCGTCAACCTCCTCGCCAACGCACGGACCCACACGCCCGCGGGCACCACGGTCACCGCCCGGGTGCGCGCGGACGGGCCGCGGGTGTGCCTGGAGGTCCGGGACGACGGCCCCGGCATCGCCCCCGACCTGCTGCCCACCGTCTTCGAGCGGTTCGCGCGCGGCGACGCGTCCCGCTCGCGCCAGGCGGGCTCCACGGGCCTCGGCCTCGCCCTCGTACGCGCCATCGTGAGCGCGCACGGGGGCACGGTGACCGTCGAGAGCGTGCCGGGCCGGACCGTGTTCGCCGTCGAGCTCCCCGCCGAGCCGCCGGCTGCGCTCCCCGCCGCGTCCCCGACCGGGCTCCCCGCCGCGTCCTCGACCGGGCTCCCCGCCGTCCCCCCGACCGTGCCGGGCGAGCGTCCCGCCGCCCTCCGCGCGGCCTCCGGTCCCACCTCACAGCCGGGCCACAGCCTCACCACACAGCCCTGACAGACCACTTGGCGAGTGTCGGCCGCATGCGAACCGACTCTTCCCCGGGTGTCCTGCCGTCGCGGGACCACCTTCCCGCCGCGTGGCGTGACGTGCCCGTCCTGGACGTCGCAATTCCGGTCTACAACGAGGAGAAGGACCTCGGGCCGTGCGTCCTGCGGCTGCACGACCACCTCGCCCGCACCTTCCCCTACCCCTTCCGCATCACCGTCGCGGACAACGCGTCCACCGACGGCACCCCGCAGGTCGCCGCCGGGCTCGCCGCCTCCGTACGGGAGGTGCGGCACGTACGGCTCGACCGGAAGGGCCGGGGCCGGGCGCTGCGCGCCGTCTGGTCCGCCTCCGACGCGCCGGTCCTCGCCTACATGGACGCCGACCTCTCCACCGACCTCAACGCACTGCTCCCGCTGGTCGCCCCGCTGATCTCCGGCCACTCGGACCTCGCGATCGGCTCGCGCCTCGCGCGCAGTTCGCGGGTGGTGCGCGGCCCCAAGCGGGAGTTCATCTCGCGGGCGTACAACCTCATCCTGCGCGGCTCGCTGCACGCCCGCTTCTCCGACGCCCAGTGCGGGTTCAAGGCCATCCGCGGTGATGTGGCGCGGGTGCTGCTGCCGCTGGTCGAGGACACCGGCTGGTTCTTCGACACCGAGATGCTGGTCCTCGCCGAGCGCGCCGGGCTGCGCATCCACGAGGTGCCGGTGGACTGGGTCGACGACCCGCACTCCACGGTCCAGCTGGTGCGGACGGCCACGGACGACCTCAAGGGCGTGTGGCGGGTGGGGCGCGCGCTCACCGTCGGCGCGCTGCCGCTCGACCGCCTCGCCCGCCCCTTCGGCGACGACCCGCGCGACAGACAGCTCGCCGGAGTCCCCGGCGGCCTGGCCCGCCAACTCGTCGGCTTCTGCGTGGTCGGCGCCCTCTCGACCCTCTTCTACCTGCTGCTCTACAGCGGTTTCCGTACGTTCACCGGGTCGCAGGCGGCCAACGCGCTCGCCCTCCTGGTGTCGGCGCTGGCCAACACGGCAGCGAACCGGAGGCTCACCTTCGGAGTACGCGGCCGGGACCGCGCGGTCCGCCACCAGGCGCAGGGCCTCGTCGTCTTCGGCATCGGCCTCGCCCTGACCAGCGGCTCCCTCGCGGCGCTCGGCGCGGCCTCGGGCGCCCCCGCGCACTCCACGGAGCTCGCGGTGCTGATCGCGGCGAACCTCGCGGCGACGGTGCTGCGGTTCCTGCTGCTGCGGGCGTGGGTGTTCCCGGACCGCCGTGAGACCACTTTGGAAGTGACGGCTCCGGCGCCCACCCCCGCGTACGGCAGCACGCACGCGCACGACACCACCGCACCCCACGACCCGAGGACCGCACGATGACGACGACCTCCCCCACACCGGCGCCACTCCGGGCGGCGCGGGGCGGGACCGCGCGCCGGTGGCCCGGCGCCCTGACCGCGCGGCTGTGGCGCGGCCGCCCCGACGACCCCCGCTGGGCGCGCCCCGCGCTCCTCGGCCTGCTGCTCGCCACCGCGCTCCTCTACCTCTGGAACCTGAGCGCGTCCGGCTACGCCAACTCCTTCTACTCCGCTGCCGTCCAGGCCGGCAGCCAGAGCTGGAAGGCCCTCTTCTTGGGCTCGCTCGACGCGGGCAACGCGATCACCGTCGACAAGCCACCGGCGTCGCTCTGGCCGATGGCACTCTCCGTACGCCTCTTCGGGCTCAACTCCTGGGCGGTGCTCGCCCCGCAGGCCGTGATGGGGGTCGCGACGGTCGGCGTGCTCCACGCGGCCGTACGGCGCCGGTTCAGCCCCGCGGCCGGGCTGCTCGCGGGCGCGGTCCTCGCGCTGACGCCCGTCGCCGCGCTGATGTTCCGCTTCAACAACCCCGACGCGCTGCTCGCGCTCCTGATGACCGTCACGGTCTACTGCGTCCTGCGCGCCCTGGAGCACGGCCGCACGGTGTGGCTGGTCTGGGCGGGCGTCGCGGTCGGCTTCGCCTTCCTCACCAAGACGCTGCAGGCGTTCCTGATCCTGCCGCCGCTCGCGGTCCTGTACGCGGTGTGCGCGCCGGTGCGCCCGCGCAGGCGTTTCGGCCAACTGGTCCTCTCCGCAGGCGCGATGGCAGTGTCCGGCGGCTGGTGGGTCGCGATCGTCGAACTGTGGCCCGCGTCCTCACGCCCCTACATCGGTGGCTCGCAGAACAACTCCTTCCTGGAGCTGACCTTCGGCTACAACGGCCTCGGCCGCATCAGCGGCGAGGAGACCGGCAGCGTGGGCGGTGGCGGCGGCCCACGTGGCGGCGGAGGTGGCGGTCAGTGGGGCGAGACCGGCATCGGCCGGATGTTCGACTCCGAGACCGGCGCCCAGATCTCCTGGCTGCTGCCCGCGGCCCTCGTCCTCCTGGTGGCGGGGCTCGTCCTCACCCGCAAGGCGCGCCGCACGGACACCGCGCGGGCGGCGTTCGTGGCGTGGGGCGGCTCGCTCCTGATGACCGCCGCGGTCTTCAGCTTCATGGCGGGCATCTTCCACCAGTACTACACGGTGGCCCTGGCCCCCTACATCGCCGCGCTCGTCGGCATGGGCGCCACGGTCCTGTGGGAGGAGCGCGCCGCGCGGTGGGTGGGCGCGGTGCTCGGCGGGACGGTCGCGGGCACGGCGGTCTGGGCGTACGTGCTGCTCGGCCGGGCCGCGGACTACCTGCCGTGGCTGCGGTGGGCGGTGCTCGTCGTGGGACTGGTGGGGGCGGTGGGGCTGCTGGTGGCGGGCCGCCTGGGCCGCCGACTCGCCCTCGCCACGCTCGGGTTGAGCCTCGCGGCGTCCGTGGCGGGCCCGCTGGCGTACACCCTGTCGACCGTGGACAGCGCGCACACGGGGTCGATCGTGACGGCGGGCCCGGCGTCGGCGGGCGGCATGGGAGGCAGGGGCGGGGGGCCCGGGGGCGGAGGTCCGGGTGGCCAGGGTGGCCCGGGTGGCCAGGGCAATGCTCCGCGGGGCGCAGCGCCTCAGGGCCGCCCCGGTGGCGGGATGCCGGGCGGCGGGATGCCCGGGGGCGGCGCCACCGGAGAGCGTGCCGGACACGGCGGCGGCATGGGCGGCCTGCTGAACGGCGCGCAGGTGTCCGCCGAGGCCGGGAAGCTCCTGGAGGCGGATGCCGGGGAGTACACGTGGGCCGCGGCGGCCATCGGTTCCCAGAACGCGGCGAGCTACCAACTGTCCACCGGTGAACCGGTGATGGCGATCGGCGGCTTCAACGGCAGCGACCCGTCGCCGACACTCGCGCGGTTCAAGCAGTACGTGGCGGACGGCGAGATCCACTACTTCGTCGGGGGCGGGGGCATGGGCGGCGGCCCGGGCGGCGGCGACGGCGCCTCCTCCGCGATCACGTCCTGGGTCGAGGCGGGCTTCAAGAAGGTGACGGTGGGCGGCGCGACGTTCTACGACCTGACACAGCCGAGGAGTTAGGCCCGGATCCCTCTCCGGTAAATCTCTTGTACGCCGTACGAGAGTTGTTCTACGGTGTACATCGCACACGCCCCGTACACCGTATAACCGTAGAACCGGAGAGGGAGGGCTGTATGACGGCAACGACCGCCGAGAACCCCACCGCCTCACAGAGGCACCCGCAGCGCTGGCTGATCCTCGGCGTCATCTGCCTGGCGCAGCTCACCGTGCTGCTCGACAACACCGTCCTCAGCGTCGCGATCCCCTCCCTCACCCGGGAGCTGGACGCGTCCACGTCCGACATCCAGTGGATGATCAACGCGTACTCGCTCGTCCAGTCGGGCCTGCTGCTCACCGCGGGCAGCGCCGCCGACCGCTACGGCCGTAAGAAGATGCTCGCCGCGGGCCTCGCCCTGTTCGGCATCGGCTCGCTCGCGGCGGGTCTCGCGCAGGGCTCCGGGCAGCTCATCGCCGCCCGCGCGGGCATGGGCATCGGCGGTGCGCTGCTCATGACCACCACGCTCGCGGTCGTCGTGCAGATCTTCGACGACGCGGAACGCGTGAAGGCGATCGGCCTCTGGGCCACCATCAACTCCCTCGGATTCGCGGCAGGACCGCTGCTCGGCGGCTTCATGCTCGACCACTTCTGGTGGGGCTCGATCTTCCTGATCAACATCCCCGTGGCGGCGCTCGGCCTCGCCGCGGTCCTGAAGCTGGTGCCCGAGTCCAAGAACCCCCAGGGCGACCGCCCCGACCTGCTCGGCGCGCTGCTCTCGACCATCGGCATGGCCGCGGTGGTCTACGCGATCATCTCCGGCCCCGGACACGGCTGGACGTCGGGACAGGTCCTCATGTCCGCCGCCGTCGGAGTCCTGGTCCTCGCCGCGTTCGCGCTCTGGGAGCTGCGCGTTCCGTACCCGATGCTGGACATGCACTTCTTCCGCAACCAGCGCTTCGTGGGCGCCGTCGCGGGCGCCATCCTGGTCGCCTTCGGCCTCAGCGGCTCCCTCTTCCTCCTCACCCAGCACCTCCAGTTCGTGCTCGGGTACGAGCCGTTGGAGGCGGGGCTGCGCACGGCGCCGCTCGCGGTGACCATCGTCGCCCTGAACCTCGCGGGCATCGGCGCGCGGCTGCACGCCAGGATGGGCACGCCCCTCACGATCGTCTCCGGCATGAGCCTGCTCGCCGCGGGCCTCGCGGCCATCGCCCTGCTCGGCGGCGACAACTACAACGGGCTGCTGTTCGGCCTGATCGTCATGGGCGCGGGCATCGCGCTCGCCATGCCCGCGATGGCCAACGCCATCATGAGTGCCATACCGCCGGAGAAGGCGGGTGTCGGCGCGGGCATCAACGGCACGCTCGCGGAGTTCGGCAACGGCCTGGGCGTCGCCGTGCTCGGCGCGGTCCTCAACTCCCGTTTCGCCTCGCTCGTGGCGGTCTCCGCCGCGTCGTTCCCCGCGGCCATGGCGGCGGCGAAGTCGGCGGGCGAGCGCGAACGGATCGCCGACGCGTTCTCCTCGGGCCTGGAGACGAGCCAGCTGGTGGGCGCGGCCGCGGTGTTCGCCGGAGGCGTCCTGGCGGCCGCGTTGCTGCGCAGGGCGGAGAGGGCAGACTCCGTGGGTAAGACGTCGGCATAGCATCGGGGAGGGGCGGGCCGCCCGGTTCCGTCACGGACCGTCCGCCCTCCCCGCGCCGCCCACCCGGAGACAACCGCTCCAGGCTCCCCAGGACCGACGAGGAAGGTGCGCCATGGCGAAGGCAGCCGGCCGCACGAAGAACACGGCGCGGACGAGCGTCTGGCTGCAGGCCAAGGCCCCGCGCGGCGCCGGCCGCAAGGGCGACCAGCCGAGCGGCCTCGACCGGGACCGCATCACCGAGGCCACGGTCCGCCTCCTGGACGCGGAAGGCCTCGACAAGTTCTCCATGCGCAGGCTCGCCGGGGAGCTGAACGTCACGGCGATGTCGGTCTACTGGTACGTGGACACCAAGGACGACCTCCTTGAGCTCGCCCTCGACGCGGTCTGCGGCGAGATGCGCCTGCCCGACACGGAGGCGGCGCCGGATGCCTGGCGCGAACAGCTGCGCGCGCTGGCGGACGAGTACCGCGCGTCGCTGATCCGCCACCCGTGGATCTCCCCGCTGGTCGGCAGGTACCTCAACATCGGCCCCAACTGGCTGGCGTTCGCGAAGGCCATCCAGTCCACGGTCCGGAGCACCGGCCTTCCCGCGTACACGCAGAACGGGGTGATCTCGGCGGTCTTCCAGTTCGTGTACGGCTTCGGGACGATCGAGGGCCACTACATCTCGCGCTGCGCGGAGGCGGGGATGTCGCAGGAGGAGTACTACCGGGAGGCGGCCGGGACCGTCCGCGACGAGCTCGCGACGCACGGGCTGCTGGAGAGCGCGGACGAGCTGATGGCGGCGCGGGACGGGGACACGGTCGAGGAGATGTGGGAACGGGACTTCACGATCGCCCTCGACCTGATGATCGCGGGCATCGAGTCGCTGCTCCCGCGTCCGTGACTCCGAGCGTGCCCGGGTCCGTGCCCCCGACCGCGACGTGACCCCGTCCCGCCCCCACCGCCCGGCTAGCCCGCCTGCGGCAGGCCGTCCCCCTGTACGGCCTGGATGTCCAGGGAGACCTTGAGCGTGGTGCCGATCGCCGAGATGCCCGCCTGGACCACCTGGTTGTAGTTCATGGCGAAGTCCTCGCGGCGCAGCTCCGCCGTGGCACGGAAGGCGGCCCGCGTGCCGCCCCAGGGGTCCGCGCCGGTGCCCAGGTAGCTCAGGTCCAGGTCCACCGGCCGTACGACCCCGTGCATGCCCAGCTCGCCGTGGACGGTCCACCGGTCGGTCCCGGCCGGAGTGATCCCGTTCGAGCGGTACGTGATCTCCGGGTACTGCTCGACGTCCAGGAAGTCCGCCGACTTCAGGTGCCCGTCCCGCATGCCATTGCCCGTGTCGATCGAGGCGGACCGGATGACGGCCTCGACGCGGGACTTCTCCACGTCCTCGGCGATCTCGATCCGGCCTCCGAACTCCGTGAACCGCCCGTGCACGCTGGTGATCCCGAGGTGCTGGGCGACCGCGCCCACGGTCGAGTGCGCCGGGTCGACGGTCCACGGTCCGGGCGGCGGCAGCTCCGTGCCGCCCTGGCGGGCGAGAACGACGTTGCCGACCTCGGCCCGTCCGCTGGCGGTGACGAGCGCGGTGGAGGCGACGGGCGCGTACCCGACGGCGGTGACGATGACGGTGTAGGGCCCGGCCGCGAGGCCGGTCCCGTCCCGTACGACGCCTTCCTCGTCCGCGGCGGCCCGCAGTACCTGCGTCCCGGTCATGTCGGTCACCGTGACGACGGCGTGGGGCACGGCCCAGCCGTCACGCGTGCGGATCCGAGCGTTGAGTGCCATCCCGTTTTCTCCTTGCCGGGCTTCCCGAGCCGGAAGCCCCAAAGTTCAAGCTCAAGTACACACTTCATGCGCCAGCCGTACGTCGGATACGGCTGGACGCAGTCAGATACAGCCGAGAAGCGGACGGCCCCCGGCGGCGGTGACCGGCCGTCCCCTGCCATGAACGCCACCGCCGGCCCGGGGGCCCTTTCCGCAACCGGCCCGGGGCCGCGCCTCCGCTCGGGGCGCGGCCTCGGGCCGGGGCCGTCACTCGCCCGGGTGGGCGAGTTCGATGTCGTGGCCGTCGATGCCGCTGCCGGCCACCGTCAGGCCCGTGGCCACCGGCGGGTACCCGGTCGCGATGACCGTGTACTCCCCGCTGTCCAGGTCGGTGAAGGCGTACGCCCCGTCCGCCCCGGTGGTCGCGGTGGCGACGACGTTGCCTGCCGCGTCGACGAGCGTGACCCGCGCGTCGTTCAGCGGCGCGTTCCCCGCCCGCACGGTGCCGAGCACCTGCGCGCCGGAGTTGAGCTCGACCTCGACCCGGGTGACCCCGGCGCCGCCCACCTCGACGGGCAGGGCCATCGGCCGGTGACCGGCGGCGTTCACCGCGATGGTGACGGTGCCGGGGACCAGCTCGGCGAAGGTGAACTCGCCCTGCTCACCGGAGAGTCCGGTGGCGAGGACGTCACCGCGCACATCGGTCACGATGACCATGGCGCCGCTGACGGGCAGCTTGCTGTCCGCGTCCCGCACGAGCCCGCTGAGCCCGCTGGTGCCGCTGAGCAGGATGTCGTACGCGAGGGCGTCCTCGCCCACGACGACCGTCGAGGCCTGCGGCTGGAACCCGTCGGCGGAGGCGATGAGCACGTACGAGCCCGCGCCGGGCGCGTCGACGGTGTAGGCACCGTCGCCCTGCGCGACCGCACGGCCCAGCTGCCGTCCCCCGAGGGAGATCAGCGTGACGGCGGCCTGCGGAACGGGCACGCCCTCGGCGCCGCGGACGTGGCCGCGTACCGGGATGCCACCGGTGACCGGGGGCAGGGCGCCCGCTCCGGACTCCGCTGCGGAGGCCACGGCGGCGAGCCGCTGCGTGCCCTCGGGCCCGGCCTCGGTGTGCGAGGCGACGGAGGCGAGCACGGGCTGCTCGGTGGTGTCCGGGGTGGCCGCGCCGGCCGGGGCGGCGGCCGGAGCCGTCGCGCCCGTGGTCTCGGATGCGGCCTGGGCGAGGGCGCCCGTCGTACGCAGCGGAACCTCCTTGATGAAGATCGTGATCAGGAAGGCGAGCAGCGCCAGCGGCGCGGCGATCAGGAAGACGTCGGCGATGCCGTGCCCGTACGCGCTCTCCATCACCGTGCGGAACGGCTCCGGGATCTTGTCCAGGTCCGGGATGCCGCCGCCACCGGTGCCGCCGTGGCCGAACTGCGCGGCCGCCTTCGGGCCGAGGTCGGTGATGCCGTCCTTGACGTAGTCGGTGATCCGCGTGGCCATGATCGCGCCGAGCGCCGAGACACCCATCGCACCGCCCAGCGAGCGGAAGAAGGTGACCGTGGAGCTGGCGGAGCCGAGGTCCTCGGGGGCGACCTGGTTCTGCGTGCAGAGGACCAGGTTCTGCATCATCATGCCGATGCCGAGACCCATCAGGGCCATGAAGATCGCGATGTGCCAGTACTCGGTGTCGTACCGGATGGTGCCGAGCAGGCCGAGGCCCGCCGTCACCAGCGCGCCACCGCTGACCAGCCACGCCTTCCACTTGCCCGTCTTGGTGATGACCTGCCCGGAGACGGTCGACGAGACGAACAGACCACCGATCATCGGGATCGTCATCACGCCGGACATCGTCGGGGACTCGCCCCGGGCCAGCTGGAAGTACTGGCTGAAGAAGACCGTGCCCGCGAACATCGCGACACCCACGAAGAGCGAGGCGAGCGAGGCGAGGGTGATGGTGCGGTTGCGGAAGAGCCGCAGCGGGATGATCGGCTCCTTGGCCTTCGTCTCGACGAGCACGAAGAGGAGTCCGAGGACGACCGAGCCGCCGACCATGGCGGCCGTCTGCCACGACATCCAGTCGTACTTGTCACCGGCGAAGGTGACCCAGACGAGCAGCAGGCAGACCGCGGCGCTGATGAAGAACGCGCCGCCCCAGTCGACCTTCACGTCGCGCTTGACGACGGGGAGCTTCAGGGTCTTCTGCAGGACGATCAGCGCGATGATCGCGAAGGGCACGCCGACGTAGAAGCACCAGCGCCAGCCGAGCCACGAGGTGTCGGTGATGACACCGCCGAGCAGCGGTCCGCCGACGGTGGCGACGGCGAAGGTGGCACCGAGGTAGCCGGAGTAACGCCCGCGCTCGCGCGGGGAGATCATCGCGGCCATGACGATCTGCGCGAGGGCGGAGAGACCACCCACGCCGACGCCCTGCACGACGCGGCAGGCGATCAGCATTCCGGCGCTCTGTGAGAGACCGGCGACGACCGATCCGCCGACGTAGATGATCAGGGCTATCTGGACCAGGGCCTTCTTGCTGAAGAGGTCCGAGAGCTTGCCCCACAGGGGCGTCGTCGCGGTCATGGCGAGCAGCGACGCGGTGACGACCCAGGTGTAGGCGGACTGGCCGCCGCCGAGGTCGCCGATGATTTCGGGCAGGGCGTTGGAGACGATCGTCGACGACAGGATCGCCACGAACATGCCGAGCAGCAGCCCGGACAGCGCTTCCATGATCTGCCGGTGCGTCATCGGAGCGTTCTCGGCGGGGTGACCGTGAGGCGCTCCGTGCTTGGCATGGCTGCCCCGCACACCGGCTGGTGTGGTTGTTGCCATGGGCTTCCTTTTCTTACGCGGGTGTACGGGTGGTCTCTGACGTGGTCTGCACGTCGTGGGGGGAGGAGAGCCGGGCCGAAGCCGCGCGGCAGTCCCCGAAGCTGTCGCGCAGGCGCGCGAGCAGCGTGCTGAGCTGGACGACCTCTTCGTCGCTCCAGTCATGCAAGTAGTGGGTGAGCGTCCGGATGGAGAGCTCGGAGAGCTCGTCGACCTTGGCCTTGCCCTCGGGCGTGAGCCGCAGGATCCGGGAGCGCTTGTCCGCGGGGTCGGGATCGCGGACGATCCACTCCCTCTCCGCGACATGGGCGACGTGCCGGCTGGTCACCGACGTGTCGACGGCGAGCAGCTCCGCGAGCCTGCTCATCCGCATCGCACCGTGGCGGTCGAGCAGGATGAGTACGGCGGCGGATCCGGCGGGGCAGTCGTGCGGCAGGCCCCGGCCGAGGCCGCGCTTCACGGCACCGATGGCGCTGAGCTGTCGGGCCAGCTCCTCGTACTGACGCTGCGCGGCCACGGCACCTCCTTTTTTGTTGCTTAGGGCAACGATAGAAGCGGTTGGTTGCCGCAGGCAAACTAAAACGGAACCATCGGACTAAAGAGTCGGCAAAGCTCTGGGGACCCCCTCGTAAAGTCCCTGGCCAGAGGGGGTTGGGCCGAGAGCGCAGGATTCGCTAGGGTCCTGCTCCATGGCACACAACCCGCAGGGCAACCAGGGCAACCCCGATCCCGCCGGCAACACGCAGATGTTCCGCGCGTTCGTGGACGAGGCTCCACAGGGCCGTCAGCAGCAGGCGGCGGCTTCTTCCGGGCCGCGGGTCGGACTGATCGTCGGCATCGTGTTGGCGATCGCGGTGGTGGCGGGGGTCGCGTGGCTGGCGCTGGCCTGAGCGGGGGCTGGCGGGGGCGCCTTGGGCGCCTTGGGCGGGGCGGGGTGTGGTGTTTCCGCGGCGCGGTGGGGGCTGGTCGCGCAGTTCCCCGCGCCCCTTGGGTGGGCCCCGGCGCCGGAGCGTTAGCTGCGAGGCCGCCCTGGGGCGCCCCTTAGGGGCGCGGGGAACTGCGCGGGCAACCACGACGCACCCGCGGTGGAGTGACGGTCTCAGGCCCCCCGGACGAGGGTTGGGGCTTCCTTGGCAAAGCCGTCTGGCGTGTACCGGCGGCGCACGGCCTGCAGAGGGACGGCGACCGGTCTTAGGCCCACGGTGGCTCTGCGCGCGTCGACGGATTCCGGCGTGCGCTGCGGGCACAGCTCGATGCCGTCGGCGCACAGCAGGGGCTGGGTGCCGTACTCCTGGTCGCGCCCGCTGGTGATGAGGGCGCGATCGTGCAGGTGCGCCCAGTGCTGGACCGGGGCGTCACCGGCCTGGACCGCACGTCCCAGCAGGGTGGTGGCGGCGCCTTGGAAGGCCGGGGCGTGGTCGCTGTGGCCGGGCCAGTCGTGTTCGGCCAGGATGCGGCGCAGCACCTTGGTGTTGGCGTGGTCGGTATGCCGTCCCTGTCCGAGGCGGACGGCGTCGAGCTCATTGCGTACGCGCCGGGCACCTGTACATCAGGTCGGCCAGGCCGAGGCCACGGGCGAAGGCGCGGGAGCGGGCAGGTCGGCGCGCTTCTGGGGGCGGGGGGCGCCGAGAAGATCCCGACCGAGCAGCGTGCAGGAGTGCCAGACGGCTTTGCCGTCGCGGGTCGTGGTGACGAGGTGGGCGTTGCGCAGGGCCTTGGCGTGTTCCGATGCCGAGGACTGGCTGATGTTCAGCTCTCGGGCCAGGGCACTGGTGGTGTGTGGCTGGGCGAGGACGGTCAGGGCCGCCGCGCGAGTGCGCCCCAGCAGGGCGACAAGCGGATCTGCCGCGGGCTGCTCGTGCAGGAGGGGGAGCGGCGTGGTGGCCGGGTACACGAGGACCCTGGAAGCGTCGGGGTGCCCTCCGAGCAGGGGCCAGCCGTGCCAGAACAGGGAGGGTAAAAGGAGCAGGCCCTGTCCGTTGAGTCTGGCCTCCCAATCGTAGGGGGCGGGAAAGAGGAGGTTGGTGCCCTGCCAGTGCGCTCCGGGCACCAGGCTCGTCAAGGCGGACCGGATGCCGTGATCGGTCATCTGCCGGACTCGCCAGGCGCGTTCGGTATCGAAGCCGGACCGGATGCGGTCCCAGTGTGGTGCCAGGAGGCTGTGGTGGGCGGTGCTGATGGACTTGCTCAGGACCTTCCAGGCGTCGTTGTCCTGGTCGGCCAGGCCGCGGACCCATGACGACGGGACTTTGGGTGTGCATACGCGTCGCAGTTCCGCGCGGACGAAGTCGGGTGGGGCCCCGCGGACCAAATCCACGCCTTCCTCCAGCGCGTGGGTAATGGGGTCGAGAAACAGAGGTCCTCGGCCGGTCGCGGCCACTAGTTCGCCCAGAGGATACGCGGCACGGGGAAGGGAGTGCTGGGTGTGGCGCTGCCACTTGCTGTAGAAGGCTGGCAGGTCCTTGCGTCGCGAGGTGGCCAAGGCCAGCACCATTTCCATGAGCGGTGCCGGGCGGGCAGCGACGGTGACCTGCAGCAGATCCTCTGCGGTGAAGCGTATGCGCAGCATCGTTTCCTCCTGGTGCGGCGTGATCGCCACCCTCTCCACCTTTCGGGCAGCACCGAAAGCATTGTGGCGCTGGGGCCGAGGCGGTGAGCATGGCACCTGTCGCGGTGCCATTGCTGCGTCGGCGCAGGTATCGCCCTTAACTTGGCGGGTTCCTGGCGGGGGGTGGCGCGACACCAATCGGTGAACCGGTGGCAGGGGGAAACATGGGAATTACCAGGGGCCGCTCGTTGCGAGGCGCGCTCGAGGCCGTGGTTTTTGAGGAACCGCGGGGCGCCGTCGCCCCTATGGGGCACGAGGCTAAGACCACCGCTGCGGCGGTCGAAGCGGCTCCGGTCGGCACACGGAAGACCCGCCTGCTGAAGCGCAAGCTGCCCGGCGCGGGCTGACTTCCGGGCCGGATCGGCCGCGGCTGCCCAGAGTCCTGGTTGTCGTAGAGCCGCTATCTCCTGCTCGGCCGGTACTGGGGGCACCCTGCCGCCGGGTGGGTGTGCCTGGCCCTGAAGGCGACGCCGAGACCCTCTCGCCGGGTGATCTGGAGTGGCCCTGCGTTCCAGCCGAACGGCAGTTTCCAGCCGCCCCTTCATCTGCAACCCGGTTCCAGGGATATCACTCAAACGCCTCACGCGCAGGGATACCGCGCATGAACAACCCGGGCGCCGCCCGGCTGCCTTCGGCAAAACACTAAAATTCCGGGAGGGAAAAAAATATGAGCATAGACAGGCGGAAGTTGCTGCGCAACTCACTAGGGATCGGCGCTGCGGCCATACCGCTCGGCGCGCTGACCGTTCCAGCGCACAGTGCTGAAGCTGCCCGCCCGACCGCGCTCCCGGACTTCACTTTGGCCCTGGTAGACGCGCAAACCAAAACGGTCGAAAACTACTCGACCGGAGAAATAAAATACAACGCAGAAGGCGGCAGGAATTATTTCGGGAAGCCGAAGGCTGTATTCTCGACTGGAGTTGGAGATGAAGCTTGGAGGCCTCTGGAGTGCAAGGTTCGTAAACTCCTATCCGGTGAGACCGTCTTCATGGTTTGCGGCGGAGACGGCGCGAATGGGCGTGTGACGATTCACCGCCAAAGTGATGCGGCAGGGCTAGGAGCCATCAGCGGAATCCCGGACTTTTTCCCGCACTCCCTGGAGTACCTGCCGACGGCAGACGCCATCATCGTCGTCGGCACGCGAGGTCTGGAGACACAAGGTCTGCCAAAACCGCCGAATATGCCGCCCCCCGGTCATGAAATTACCCCGGGGGGAAGTTACATGCTGTTCACGGCCCCCAACGGCTTGCAGCGGTTCGAGAAGGTCAACGCCCCCGGCCCGTTCCCTTTCCGGCAGGCACATGGCGTCACCCTGGACCAGAACAATAAGAAACGGGTGTGGATCTACGGCGGCGAAAAGATCCAGGGTTTCGAGGTCCAGGGATCCGGGAAGTTCACTAAGCTCGAACCAGTCGATGGGGCAATCGACATACGGTGGGATTTCTACGAGAACGGGCACGACCTCCAGCCCGACCCGCTGGAACTCCAGACCTTGTGGGCGACAGGCACGCGCCATCTGCTCAAAATCGAAAAGGCTGCGGATCATCCATCCAAAACCTGGGACTATCCGTCAGTGCACGCCAAGTCATTTTCCCGGCACCGCTCCGGCATCGGCATCTTCACCACAGACCCCGCCAACAACGGATTTGGCACCAACAAGGTCAATTTCATCTGGGGGGAGCAGCAGATGTTGACCGTCCAACTGGGCACAGACCAAGAGCAAACAAGCAAGCAGAGAAAGATCTACAAGGCACGTCTCACCGATATCTGAACCCTTGCACAGAAGGCGTAGGGAACGCTCGGTGGCCCGTACTAGCCGTCAGGAACCTCACGGAAAGGGAACAATGGTGAAGACCCGCTTAGTCCCGACACTCGCCGGCGCCGCTCTCAGTGCGGCGCTCTCCCTCACATTGACTGCCTCCCCAGCCTCAGCGGAGGAGCGCCCGGATCACTGGGACAACGGATACGTCCCGTACGCCAACAGCCGTTATGTCGAAACGGACGCCACGTTCGGCGCTTACGCTGCGGTCGGCGTGGAATGGGAAGGCTACAAAGCGAGCCTCTCGGGCACTGTCTGGGACCGTGCCGCCGACACCTACGGCGTGCGGATGGAGGTGGGCTACAACTGGCAGAACGGCGCCACCTGGGAGTGGACCACCCGCATTCTCGGCAAGGCCGAGGGAGGAAAAGGCGACTCCAAGTCCAGCAGCGCACATTCCAAGACCGACGTGAACGTCAAGGGCGTCAAAATCCGTGCCTGCACCGTCAACAACGCCAACCAGGTGGTGGCGTGCAGCCCATGGGCATAGAGGCGTCAACCAGCCTCAGGGGCACAGGGCGTATCGACGTCGACCTCTGGTGCGTGGCAGGGCGGTCGCGTCGGGTTTCCGTGTGAGTGTCCGCTGGCTGGAGGGCGTGGCCTGGTCGGCCGGGTGGTCCAGCTGCTGCTGGGGCACGGGGAACTGCGCGGGCAACCGCGGTGTACCCGCGGTGGAGTGACGACCTCAGGCTCCGCCCAGGGGCGCGGGGAACTGCGCGCTCAACCCCCGCGGCGGCGCAGGCGGAAGAGCGGAGACGAGCACCGCCCCGCCCCACCCCACCCCGCCCCACCACTACGCCCACTTCACCGACACGTCCCGCGTCTCGACGTGCATACCGAGCGGCACCCGCCACGCCTCCACACACACCGGCCAGGTCTTCACCCTCCTCTGACCGGACGCGATCGGAACCGGCAGCTTCACGGTCGACTCGATCGTGGCCCAGTCGACCCCGAGCGCCCCAATGATGTGCGTACCGAAGGTCACCGCCCCGGAGCGCACCGGGGACCCCCCGGTGTTGTGGAAGGCGACGGTCACCTTCTCGCACCAGCGCTTGTCCGCAGGAGCCCGTTCCGGGTCGCCGACGCGGAGTACGGCGGGCCCACTGGGCGGCGGCGTGCTGTTTCCGGGCGGCTCGTGCGTACCCGGTGAGGAGGGGCCGCCCGGATGACTCCCAGGGCTCGACCCCGTACCTGTACCTGTACCCGTACCAATACCCGAACCGGCGCCCGTGCCCGTGCCCGTGCCGGGGCCCGCGCCCCCGCCGGGCGTCCTGCCCGTACGGCTCGAACTTCCCCCAGCGGCAGGTGACTTCCCCTCCGAGCCACCCGCGCCGCCCCCGCGACGGCCCTCGGTACGCGCACCCGCATTCGCCTTCGCATCCGCACCGCCAGGACCGTCGGGACCGTCGAGCGGCACCAGCTTCACCTCGCCGGTCGGCCCCACGGTCTTCCCCGGAGCCCGCTCCGGGACCGCACCGGTCGCCACGTACCCGTCGCCGCTGTCACCGCCGCAGGCGGACAGCAGGCCGCCGAGACACAGCACGGCGGCACCCGCGCCGAGCACGTTCCGCACACCACGTCGCATCGCGCCAGTGTGGCTGACGGTCCGTCAATTAGGAACCCCGTCAGCAACACCGGCCCCGCACAGCGCCGTTGAGGCCGGTCAGTCCGAAATGAGCCCGTCCCGCAGCTGCGCCAGCGTCCGCGTGAGCAGTCGGGAGACGTGCATCTGCGAGATGCCGACCTCCTCGCCGATCTGCGACTGCGTCATGTTGGCGAAGAAGCGCAGCATGATGATGCGGCGCTCGCGCGGCGGCAGCTTGGCGAGCAGCGGCTTGAGGGACTCGCGGTACTCCACGCCTTCCAGGGCCGTGTCCTCGTACCCGAGGCGGTCCGCGAGGGAGCCCTCGCCGCCGTCGTCCTCGGGGGTCGGCGAGTCGAGCGAGGAGGCGGTGTAGGCGTTGCCCACCGCGAGGCCGTCGACCACGTCCTCCTCGGAGACCCCGAGGGCCGCGGCGAGTTCGGGCACGGTCGGCGAGCGGTCGAGCCGCTGGGCGAGCTCGTCGCTGGTCTTGGTCAGCGCGAGCCGCAGCTCCTGGAGGCGGCGCGGGACCCGCACCGACCAACTGGTGTCCCGGAAGAAGCGCTTGATCTCACCGACGACCGTCGGCATCGCGAACGTCGGGAACTCCACGCCGCGTTCGCAGTCGAAACGGTCGATCGCCTTGATCAGACCGATCGTGCCGACCTGGACGATGTCCTCCATCGGCTCGTTGCGGCTGCGGAAGCGGGCTGCCGCGTACCGCACGAGCGGGAGGTTGAGCTCGATGAGCGTGTCGCGTACATAGACGCGCTCCGGGCTGTCCTGGGCGAGCGTGGCGAGCCGCAGGAAGAGGGAGCGGGACAGGGTCCGGGTGTCGATGGCTTCCGAGCTCGGTGAGCTGTGAAGCGCGTCGGGCGCGGATCCGCTCGGGCTCTTGACGAGCGTGAGCGTGAGCACCTTCGAGCTGCCCTGGTCTACGGACATGCCACCCCCTTGAGGTCGCGGACGGTCGCGGCGGGCGCTCCCGTCGGAGGAACGCAGCCTCCACCTGAATACCGGAGGTGGGGCTACGGCAAACGCGGTTCCAGCAGAATGTCACATGTCGGCAACACGCTGTAGTTACTTGTCGACAAACGAGGGTGACATCCGTGCAGGAAAGAGGGGGTCTGGGGCTTTTCGACAGAGAGTGCCGTCGGGAACAGCCCCGACGGCACTCCACTCGTTACGGTTACGCCTCGATCCGATTTGCGGACCGAAGCCGTGCGAAGCTCCTGGCCAGGAGTCTCGACACATGCATCTGGGAAACGCCCAGTTCGGCGCTGATCTGTGACTGCGTCAGATTGCTGTAGTAGCGCAGGAGCAGGATCCGCTGCTCGCGCTCGGGCAGTTGGACCAGGAGGTGGCGTACGAGATCGCGGTGCTCGACGCCGTCGAGCGCGGGGTCCTCGTAGCCGAGCCGGTCGAGCAGTCCGGGCAGCCCGTCGCCCTCCTGGGCCGCCTCCAGCGACGTCGCGTGGTACGAGCGTCCGGCCTCGATGCAGGCGAGCACCTCGTCCTCGGTGATGCGCAGCCGTTCGGCGATCTCCGAGGTCGTCGGCGAGCGCCCGAAGGCGGTGGTGAGGTCCTCGGTCGCCCCGGTCACCTGTACCCACAGCTCGTGCAGCCGCCGCGGTACGTGGACGGTACGGACGTTGTCGCGGAAGTACCGCTTGATCTCGCCGACCACGGTCGGCATCGCGAAGGTCGGGAACTGCACCCCGCGCTCCGGGTCGAACCGGTCGATGGCGTTGATCAGCCCGATGGTGCCGACCTGGACGACATCCTCCATCGGCTCGTTGCGGCTGCGGAAGCGCGCGGCGGCGTACCGGACCAGGGGGAGGTTGGCCTCGATGAGGGCGCCGCGCACCCGGCCGTGCTCGGGGCTGCCGGGCTCCAGCTCCTTGAGCTGGCCGAAGAGCACCTGCGTGAGGGCGCGGGTGTCGGCGCCGCGGGTGCTTCCGGAGCCGGGTGCGACCTTCGCGGGCGGCGGCGTCCCCTCGGATGCCGCCTTCACGGATGCCGCCTTCACGGGTGGGGCCTTCGCGGGTGGAGCTTCGGGCGCAGTACTGGCCGGCACGGGCAACGCCACCCCTTCTCAGACAGGCACAGTCAAGCTCGGTCGACCTCGGTCAACTCATCCGTCAAAAGCGGTCATAGCATCACAAGACATGTGCACTGTGTGCAAGCACCTGATAACTACGTGTTGAGGGTCAAGTCGCTTGTCAAGTCGGTCGGCGCCACCGGGTGACAGGCCCGCGCACGACGCGAAACGGCCCCGCACCGTTCGTTCCGGTGCGGGGCCGTGAGGGAGAGGGTCAGAACTCGTAGTCCGCGATCACCCACGTGGCGAACTCGCGCCACAGGGCGACGCCCGCCTGGTGGGCCGGGTGCTCCAGGTACTTCTTCAGCGCATCGGTGTCCTCGACCGCCGAGTTGATGGCGAAGTCGTACGCGATGGGGCGGTCGGAGATGTTCCAGGCGCACTCCCAGAACGTGAGCTCCGGGATCTGCTCGCCGAGGGCGCGGAAGGCCTTGACGCCCTCGACCACGCGCGGCTCGTCGCGCTGCACGCCGTCGTTGAGCTTGAAGAGGACCAGATGGCGGATCACGGGCACTCCTTGGAGAGGGGTGGGGGCTTGACGGCCTTGGCGGCCGCTCAGTCCTTGCCTCCGTTGGCGACCCACGTCATGAAGTCACCGATGCTCTGAGCGGCGCTCGAGATGCCTTCGAACCCTATCTGGACGTAGTCCGCGGCCTTGGCCGGGTCGGTGATGATCACATAGAGCACGAAGACGACCACCGCGAAGAGGCCGAGCTTCTTCCACTGCACTGCCACGATCCTGGCCTCCCCTTGCCCGCGCCCCGTGTGACCCCTGTGACGGCGGTGAGTCTAACCCGGACCGTACTGATGGGGCTTTTAGGGACCAACGGCCCGACAGCAGAGGCCCTTTGCCTGCGCCGGGGGGTCGGCGCGCGGCGCAGGATGGGTGGTGAGCCCGGCGGATCTGGCAGGAATCCACGGGCGAGGGACCGGCCCTACTGCGGGGTCCGCGCCGTCTGCTTCCCCCCTGACGGCGGCGCTGGCTTGAGGGCCCGGTCCTCGTCGGGGGGAGCGACTTGTCCCCCCGATGTCGCTTCCCCCGTCCTGGCGGGAGAGAGCCCCGGCGCCCTGGTGGGCGCCGGGGCTTTCCGCATGCTCGGCGGGCTTTCCGCAGCTCGTGGGCGGTCATGCGCCCGCGCCACCCCCCGAGCCCGTAGGCGCGAACGAGTCCCGTAGGTACGACCGAGCCCCGTAGACACGACGAAGGGCCCGTCCAGCTGGACGGGCCCTTCGTATCAAGAGCGGTAGCGGTGGGATTTGAACCCACGGAAGGGGGTTACCCTTCACTCGCTTTCGAGGCGAGCTCCTTCGGCCGCTCGGACACGCTACCGAGAGGAACTCTAGCCCAAAGTGGCCCGTGTTCTGAAATCCGTTTGGCCTGCCCCCGGGATCACCGTCCGGGGCGCCGCTCGTATCACCGTTTCCGGAAGAACTCCGTCAGCTGCGCGGCGCACTCGTCCGCGAGCACCCCGTGGATCACCTCGGGGCGGTGGTTGAGCCTTCTGTCGCGTACGACGTCCCAGAGCGAGCCCGCCGCTCCGGCCTTCTCGTCGAGGGCTCCGTAGACGACCCGGTCCACCCGGGACTGCACGAGCGCGCCGGCGCACATCGTGCAGGGCTCCAGCGTCACGACGAGGGTGCAGCCGGTCAGCCGCCAGGCGCCGATCTCTGCGGCGGCCCTGCGGAGGGCGAGCACCTCGGCGTGCGCGGTGGGGTCGCCGGTCGCCTCGCGTTCGTTGTGCCCCGACGCGAGCACCGTCGTGCCGTCCGGGGACAGCACGACGGCGCCGACGGGGACGTCGCCGCCCGCCGCGGCCAGCCCGGCCTCGGCCAGAGCGAGCCGCATGGGCGCCCGCCAGCGGTCGCGTACGGGATCGGGTCCGAGACCGGCGGCGGTCCCGGTCTCGGTGCGAGGGTCGGTGGGGGCGGTCGGGTCGTTCGGATCAGTCGGATCAGTCGGATCAGTCGGATCAGTCGGATCAGTCGGATCAGTCGGATCAGTCGGGTCGTTCGGGTCGTTCGGGTCGGTCACACGGGGAACCTAGCGGACGGTCTCCAGCACCTCCGCCGCCCCGAGGATCTCGGCGATCTCGTTGAGCGCCTCACCGCTCTCCAGACCGAGCAGATCCTTCTCGGGCACGCCCAGGTCGGCGAGGATCCTCAGGTCGCCCACCGGCCCGGACGGCACCCCCGAAGCGCTGGGGTCTCCGTCCGGCTCCGGGTCGGCTTCGGACGCCTCGGGTTCGCCGTCCTCCGTGCCGTCGAGGTCCAGGGCGTCCAGATCGACCACCCCTTCGTCGTCGTCCGGGTCGCGGCCGAGCATCTCGTCGGTGAGCAGGATCTCCCCGTACGAGCTGCGGGCGGCCGCGGCGGCGTCCGAGACGTAGATACGAGGGTCCTCCTCACCGTCCACCCGGACGACGCCGAACCAGGCGCCTTCCTGTTCGATGAAGACGAGCACTGTGTCGTCGTCGTATTCGGCTGTGGCCTCACGGGCCAGGTCGGCCAGATCCGACAGGGTCTCCACATCGTCGAGCTCCGTGTCGCTCGCTTCCCACCCGTCTTCGGTGCGCGCGAGCAGTGCGGCGAAGTACACCGTGACTCTCCCACTGGTCATAGGCAGTGCCGGTTGGCGGTTTTGGGATCCCCCCGGCGAGGTCGGGGGGCGGGGAATGCTGCTGCCAAGCCCCGCCCATTCGGAATCGTGGCAGAAACGGCGCCGTCAGGAGAGGTCTTCCGCGCGCTGTGTTCCGCGTCGCGTTTCCGGGCGGCCTTCGCCGGGCCTTTCGCAGGGCCGTCGCGCCGGGCCCCGCTACCAGCGGAACGTGCGCATCCGCATCTGCTGTCGCATGCGTGCCGCCCGGGCGCGGCGCGGCTTCACGCGGTCGCGGAGCTCGATGGCCTCGGCGCGTTCGCGCAGGAACTGAGCGCGCCGCCTGCGGCGCTCGGTGTCCGTCTCGTCTTCCGGTTTGCGCTCCGCCATGGCCCACACCACCTCAGTCCGTACGACCCCACCTTCCCTCGGACGGCGGTGTTGATGCCAGCGAGAGGATGCGGCCGGGGAGCGGCGCGGGGCCCGGGCCCGGTTACTGTTGATGTCATGCGGATCCACGTCGTCGACCACCCGCTGGTGGCGCACAAACTCACCACGCTGCGCGACAAGCGCACCGACTCCCCGACCTTCCGGCGCCTCGCCGACGAGCTGGTCACCCTGCTCGCGTACGAGGCCACCAGGGACGTGCGCACCGAGCAGGTCGACATCGACACCCCGGTCTCGCGGACCACGGGCGTCAAGCTCTCCCACCCGCGGCCGCTGGTCGTGCCGATCCTGCGGGCCGGTCTCGGCATGCTCGACGGCATGGTGCGCCTGCTGCCGACCGCCGAGGTGGGCTTCCTCGGCATGGTGCGCAACGAGGAGACCCTGCAGGCCTCGACGTACGCGACGCGCATGCCGGACGACCTCTCCGGTCGCCAGGTCTATGTCCTGGACCCGATGCTCGCCACCGGCGGCACGCTGGTCGCGGCGATCCAGGAGCTCATCAAGCGCGGCGCCGACGACGTGACCGCCGTGGTGCTGCTCGCCGCCCCCGAGGGCGTCGAGATCATGGAGCGCGAGCTGGCGGGGACGCCGGTGACGGTCGTGACGGCCTCGGTCGACGAGCGGCTCAACGAGCAGGGGTACATCGTGCCGGGCCTCGGAGACGCGGGCGACCGGATGTACGGGGCGGCGGAGTAGCAGCCCCGGACCTCGGGGCCTCGGGGTGCCGGGGTCCTGGGCCGACGGGTCCTAGCAGTTCTTCTTGCCTGACGGCGTGGACGTCGACTTGGGCTTGGCCAGTGCGGCCAGGGCCTTGTCGGCGTCCTCTTTCTTGGCCAGGTTCTTGAACCGCGTCCCGATGACGAGGTCGACCTCGTCGCCCTTGCGGCCGTCGGACTTGCGCTCGGCGCCCGCGAGCTGCGTGCCGAGGACGGGGAGCGCGGTGTCGGCGGCAGCCCTGGCGCCGAGCAGTATCCCGGTGCCCTTGACCTTCTTGTCGAACTCCTTCGTCGCGTTGCCCACCTTGCCGATGGCGAAGCCGCGCTTCTTGAGCTCGTCCGCGGTGCTCTTGGCGAGGCCGCCGCGGGGCGTGGCGTTGAAGACGTTGACGGTGATCTGGCCCGGCCTCGGCAGCGGTTTCGGCTGCGCGGCGGAGTCCGGGACGCGGGCGGAGGAGGCGGCGGTCCTGCGGTCGCAGTCTCCGGTCGCGGCGCCCGCGGCGGATGCCTTGTGGCCGCCCGTGAAGACGTCGATGAGCTGCAGCGTGCCCCAGCCGATCAGGCCGACGACGGCGGCGGACGCGATGACCGCGAGCACGATCCTGCGGCGCCCGTCGGGGCGGCGCATCCGTGGATATTTGTCCCCCGTGATGCGGTATTCGCCGCCCATGCCGGGGGGAGTGAGCATGCTCATGGGCGCAGCGTAGTGCGGCGGGGCGGCGATGCCTACTAAATGATCATTGCCCGGGGCCCAGTCCAACCCGAAAGGGTCAATGGGGTCGCAATGGGGCCCTGGGCCGGTTCGGGCGGGGAACGGGTGCGTCGGCCCAGGCCGGGTGCGTCGCCCCAGAACGGGTGCGTCAGCCCAGGCCGGGTGCGTCAGCCCAGTTCGAGTACGCGCGCGTGGAGCACCTGGCGCTGCTGGAGCGCGGCGCGGACCGCGCGGTGCAGCCCGTCCTCCAGATAGAGGTCGCCCTGCCACTTCACGACGTGCGCGAAGAGGTCGCCGTAGAACGTGGAGTCCTCGGCGAGCAGGGTCTCGAGGTCGAGCTGCCCCTTGGTCGTCACGAGCTGATCGAGGCGGACCGGGCGCGGCGCGACATCCGCCCACTGCCGGGTGCTTTCCCGGCCGTGGTCGGGGTACGGCCGGCCGTTTCCGATGCGCTTGAAGATCACACGGAAAGCCTACCGGTCAAGGCTCTCCGGGCGCAGCCATGGCGACGGAGTGCGACCCTGGGAAATGACGCTGTAAAGCGGGGCAAACCGGAAACGCACCAGCCGGGAACAGGGGCCGAAGTGAGCGAAAGCCAGCCGAAGCCGTCCACCTCGGGCCGTGCGAACCGCCCGAACGAGTCTGCGACGGCCGTCGGAGTGACGGGCGGAAGCGAGGATTCCGGAGCCGCTGGGGGCGGCGCTGAGGGAGCCGCTGGAGGCGGCGCTGAGAGAGACGCTGGGGGCGGCGCTGAGAGAGACGCTGGGGGCGGCGCCGGAGACGGCGGTACGGGGCGGGCGCTGCCCCGGGAAGCGGGGGAGATCGCCGCCGGGTACGCCTTCGCCGGGCCCGCCCTCGACCTGGGTGCGCTCCTCTGGGGCGGGGAGTGCCTCGCCGACGCGCGGATCCGCATCCCGCTGCCCATGCTCAACCGGCACGGCCTGGTCGCAGGCGCCACCGGCACGGGCAAGACCAAGACGCTGCAACTCATCGCTGAACAGCTCGCCGCCCAGGGCGTCCCCGTATTCCTCGCGGACATCAAGGGCGACATCTCGGGGATCTCGGCCCCCGGCGAAGCGGGCGACAAGGTCGCCGAGCGCGCCAGGGACGTCGGGCAGGAGTGGGCGGCGACGGGGTTCCCGAGCGAGTTCTACGCGCTCGGGGGCATCGGGACCGGGATCCCGGTCCGCGCCACGATCACCAGCTTCGGGCCCGTCCTGCTCTCCAAGGTGCTGCGGCTCAACCAGACCCAGGAGCAGTCGCTCGCGCTGATCTTCCACTACGCCGACCAGAAGGGGCTCGAACTGGTCGACCTGAAGGATCTGCGGGCCGTCGTCACCTTCCTGACCTCGGACGAGGGCAAGCCGGAGCTCAAGGGCATCGGCGGCCTCTCGACCGCGACGGCGGGCGTCATCCTGCGGGCGCTCACCGCCTTCGAGGCGCAGGGCATGGCGGACTTCTTCGGAGAGCCGGAGTTCGACACGAGCGAGTTCCTGCGGCTCGCGCCGGACGGGCGGGGGCTCGTGTCCGTCCTGGAACTGGCCGGCGTCCAGGACAAGCCGCAGCTCTTCTCGACCTTCCTGATGTGGCTCCTCGCCGACCTCTACAACGGCCTGCCGGAAGTGGGCGACGTCGACAAGCCGGGGCTCGTGTTCTTCTTCGACGAGGCCCACCTGCTTTTCAGCGGGGCGTCGAAGGCGTTCCTCGAAGCGATCACGCAGACCGTGCGGCTGATCCGGTCCAAGGGCGTCGGCGTCTTCTTCGTGACGCAGACGCCGAAGGACGTGCCCGCGGACGTCCTCGGGCAGCTCGGCAACCGCGTGCAGCACGCGCTGCGGGCGTTCACCCCCGACGACCAGAAGGCGCTGAAGGCGACCGTACGGACGTTTCCGGACTCGGCGTACGACCTGGCGGAGGTGCTCACCGGGCTCGGCACCGGCGAGGCCGTGGTGACAGTACTGAGTGAGAGGGGCGCGCCGACGCCGGTCGCGGCGACCCGGCTGCGGGCGCCCGAGTCGCTGATGGGTCCGGTGGAGGCCGGGGCGCTGGAACAGGCGGTGCGTGCGTCGCCGCTGTACGCGCGGTACGCGGACGCGGTCGACCGTGAGTCGGCGTACGAGAAGCTGACGGCCCGGGAGGCCGGGACGCGGGCCGCCGAGGCGGAGAAGACGGCGCGTGCGCGGGCCCGGGCGAAGCCTCGGGGGGACGGGTCCGTGGTGGAGCAGGTGGTGGGGAGCGGGATGTTCAAGTCGTTGCTGCGGTCCATGGGGACGCAGATCGGACGGGAGATCTCGCGGTCGGTGTTCGGGACGGCTCGGCGCAGACGCTGATTCTGGCGGGGGCGCCTTGGGGGGGGTGTCCTGAGGGGGTGCCTTGAGGGGGTGTCTTGAGGGCGGCCCCGTCGCCCGGCGCGACGGGGGGGTGCCCCTATGACTTTGGTCAAGGGGTTGGGGCGGGTTGAGCTTCGTAGAAGGTGCCGTCGCGGAGCATCGCGAAGAGGACGTCGGCT